>NZ_JBNKPP010000242.1:0-16852 GCF_050295395.1 Agarivorans sp. | reverse complement strand
AGTGCCGTTGCTCCTGAGGGTGCCGTTGCTTGGACTTGTGAATAAGCACTGATCTGGTCGCCACGTATTCCACAATACGTGGTGACTTTAATAAAGAGAGCTAAAGATGAAACGTTTGAATTATATTTCCGCTATCGCTTTCTCTTCTTTGTTAGTGGCCTGTGCAACTACCGAGCCCTCAGTTAAGCCCGTGGCAACCAGTGCAGCTGGCATTCCAATGATGGTGACTTACACCCTTAATGATGGAAAAGACTGGAAGCAAGTGAGTGCTGGTTTACTCGGTTGGGGAGATGGTGTTGCCGAGTTTAAAGTAATGGATGAACAGGCCCATGTTCGGATTAAACAGAAAGCGAGCAATGAGTGGAATATTCAGCTTAAGCGCCCCTTGTATTTGCTAGAGGGGATGCGCTATGAAATTACTGTAGAAGCCTCGGCGGATGCGCCTAGTAATATCGCCTTTGTTGTTCAGCAAAGTGAGGGCAAATACGAGACCTATTTTCGCCAAGTCGAGTTGCTGAGTACTCAGCCGGAGACATTTACCTATCAGTTTACTATGCCAAAGGACGAAATAAATGCGGTTTTTGCCATCATGTTCGGTAATGGTAAGCCTGGGGTGAATTTCAACCTGCGAAATATTAAGTTTACTTCAGTCTATTAGCACAGCATTTAGACCGCGCATTCCGAATAAACGGAGCCGGTGTTTATTAAGTGAAGTCAAGTTGGCGACTGCTTGGACTTGGCTTAATTTAAGCTGCATGCTTAGCTTTGTCTCTCGCAACAAAGCGGTTCTAACAGCATACTAAGGTGTGCTGTTTTCATTTTAAGCCTCCGACCAACACTAGTGCCTTTGCATGGGCTGTTGCTTGCCTTTAGATAGACTAAAAGCTTTAGCCCCCACTCCGCTCTTAGGTAAAGGGTGGCATCTAGCCATGTCCGCGTCTTGGTGCGTTTAATATTATTGGCTAAAAACTTGGAGTGTGTCTGCCAGATTCAAAGTGACGTTGTTCTATAAATATTGATGTTCTTTAACCACGATGGCGTTGTGGCTTTTAGCTCGGTCGCACTTTGTTGGTCGCGACGTTACGTTTTTTTTAAGGGCTATTAACGAATTTATTTAAGTGCTGTGTTTTTATGACCAAACTCAAAACTTCCTGTTTATTCCTTTGAATCGAGGCCTTAGCTTGGGTACATTTTGTCTTCGTGAAAGCGCTTACATTAAGCTTTGAAAATCGTCCACAGTAGTTTGGGTCCTTCGCTAGTTAAGCCGTATTAAACTGGTTTAAGCCATATTGAGGGCAGATATTAGCGAAAGCGTCCCGTTTTATCATTCCTTAGGAGTTGTTATGGAACAAAATCAGCAGTTTTTTCATGCTCACCATTCACCGATGGGTGCGTTAGCCAGTTTTACTGTAGGGGAATTTGGTGCTCATGGAGGAATGGGTTTAGAGCTGGGAGCTCCATACGCCGGTAATGTGTTTATCGGTTATCAAGATGGTGAAGGTGTGGTAAATGCCTTCCCGTTTTACAAAGGCGCTAAGGATCAAAGCGAACGTTATGTGCAAAAGGATGATGTATCTAGTTTAAAAGAACATATTTTTGAAGATGTTAACAGAGATTACCGCTGGGCGACCGACGGTTTTGCCGCGCCGGGTATCAGCTTCAAAATTATCACTCCGTTTTTCGATATTCCTGATCCGCAGCTAGCGCAGCAGCAAAAACTACAGCAGGCTTGTTGCCCGGCGGTATACGTAGAGCTGACTTTTGATAATACCAGCGACCAAGATTGGACCGGCTTTTTTGCGTTGCAAGGCGACGAGTTACGTTGGAATAAGTTAATTGACGGTGGCGAACAGGGCTTAGTTGGTGTGAGCTGTCGAGATCAAATTGGTATTGCTAGCCAGCACCCCAATGCACGTGCGTTTAGCCATTTCTCGGTGCAAAGTGCATTGAGCAAGATGGGCAATAATGAGTGCTTCATGTTAGGCCCTACGGCGGGTTTGATGATCGACGTTAAGGCCGGTGAGAAGGTGACCGTGCCGCTAGTATTAGGTTTTTATTTGGCCGGTAATGTTACCTATAACCGTGCCATGCAGTATTACTACACCCAGCATTTCACCGGCTTGCAGCAGGTCTTAGCATATGCTGTTAATCACTTTGATGATTATGCTGCCATTGCCCAACAAAATGACCAACAGCTAGCCGCTAGTAAGCTGAATCAACATCAGCAGTTTTTGGTCGCCCATGCTACTCGCAGTTACTACGGTTCAACCCAGTGGTTATTTGATGGCACAGAGTCTGTTTGGGTGGTTAACGAAGGCGAGTATTTGATGATGAATACGCTAGACTTGACCGTTGATATGCTGTTTTTTGAGTTACAGAAAAACCCTTGGACGGTAAAAAATACCCTAGAGCAATTTGTTAACCATTACAGCTTCTACGATGAGATTTTCCACCCCGACCAGCCAGAGAAAAACTATCGTGGAGGGATCTCGTTTACCCATGATATGGGGGTAGCAAATAACTGGAGTCCTAAGGGGCAAAGCTCTTATGAAATGGCAGGTTTAGACCGCGCCTGTTTTAGTCACATGACCTATGAGCAGCTCACCAACTGGGTATTGTGCTGTGGGGTGTATATTAGTAAAACTGGCGATGTGCAGTTTGCTACCGAGCAACGTGGCCGATTGATTGACTGTTTGCAGTCGTTGTTAAACCGTGATCATCCAGATGCGGAAAAGCGCGATGGCATCATGAGTTTTGAGTCGGCTCGTACCGAGCAGGGCGGTGAAATTACTACCTATGATTCACTCGATCATAGCCTAGGTCAGGCGCGCGGTAATATTTACCTCGCTGGCAAGAGCTGGGCGGCCTATTTGGCGATCGCCAAAGTGATGCAAGATTTAGGTGAGCAGCAACAAGCTGAACTCGCCTTAACTGCGGCCCAACGTTGTGCCGATAAGCTCGCCGATAGTCTCGACCCACAATTGGGTTATATTCCTGCAGTGTTAGACGGTCACTCTAGCAGCGCTATTATTCCAGCCATTGAAGCCTTGGTTTACCCTTACGAAATGGGCTTATTAGACGCGGTATCTGAGCAGGGGCCTTATGCTCGTTATATCAGCGTATTGAAGACTCACTTTAGTTTCATTTTGAATGAAAACTACTGCTTGTATGCCGATGGCGCGTGGAAACTGTCGTCCACCGCAGATAATTCTTGGGTAAGTAAAATTTATTTAAATCAGTATGTTGCTCGCAAGATTTTGAAATTGGATATCGCCGACAATGTAGCTAGTGATGCTGCACATCAGCGTTGGCAAACCATTGGTGCTAGTCAGCATGCTTGTTGTGATCAGTTTAGTTCTGGCAAACCCATTGGCAGCCTTTACTATCCACGTTGTGTAACAAACATCTTGTGGCTACAGGAGTAACGATTAGCCAAAACTTACTTGGCCTGAGCAACTCAGGCCAAGTTGCCTGCTCTCTTGTGAGTGTTTAGGTCTATCAAAAAGGATATTAACGTGCAGAAGTATAAACCCATTCTGCTGTTATTGGATGTAAAACACCCCTACGATCGAAAGATGCTAGAAAGCATCACTCTCGCGGCTGCGTCTAAGCCGTTTTTTCATTCTTGCGAAGTCATGGAACTGGCCGAAGCACGCTGTTGTGAAGTGCATCGTTTTGCTGGGGTTATTGGTGATTTTGCTAAGCCTAGTATTGCAGAGTTTTGTCGCCAATTAACGCTTCCTTTGGTGGCTCTCTCTGGTGCTCGCTTGGCGTTGTCTGCTAACGATGGCCTAAGTCGTGTATGCCTTGACAACAACAGTGTAGTAGAGCTGATGGTGCAAGCATTTCTAGCTCAAGGGATCCGCAAGTTGGCTTTTTACAGCGGCTTTGCCGACAGTTCTGCCGCTTGGTTGCAGGAGCGGCGGCGGGCTTTCGAGCAACTACTGCGCCGCTACCAACTAGAAGAGGTCGTGCTGGATCCGCAACACCTTAGCGCTTCGGTTACTCCGATTGGTGTGGTGGCGGCTTCCGACACCCAAGCGCGCCAGTTTAGCAATCTTTGTTGTGAACAAGATTTGAGAATCCCTCAAGATTATTCATTAGTTGGGGTGGATGCAGATCCTACTGAAAGCGCTTTATCGAAGATTACCTTGTGTTCGGTAGAGCTGCCTATCGCGGCCATGGCGGAACAAGCTTTAGCTTTGTTACAAGCTCAGCTCCAGCATCAACCGGTGCTGGATAAGGAAGTATTAGTTAAAGCAAAACAGTTGGTTATAGGTGATTCGGTAGGTGGTTCAACACTCTGTGATCCGTTAATCACTAAGGCTCTGTGGTTTCTAAATAATCATTTCCATCGGCGGATAAAAGTTGAACAGGTTGTGGACTATTGTGCGGTATCTCGCAAAACTCTTGAAACTCGTTTCAAAGAAATTCTTGGAAAAACCGTGCATCAGCAGCTGCATCAGCTGCGAATGGAGTTTGTGAAACAACAATTAAGGCTCACTCAAGTGCCCGTGAGTAGTATTGCCGAAGCGGCTGGCTTCTCAAATCAGCACTACCTGTATCATCTATTTAGGCGTGAAATGGCAATGACTCCACGACAATACAGAGAAAAATTTGAGGAGTTGTATTAACTCTTAGTTTTTTATTCTGAAACATAGGTTGTGATAGGGGAAAGTAGGCAAAGTCCGCTAGCTGGATTTGTGCCAAATAGGCTCTATGTAAGCGCTCAATTTATGTTTTATTGTTTAATAATTGTGAATTGTCATGATATCCGTTTTTTTTATGACAGGCCTCAAATCTTAACCTTTATTCATTTGAATACCTTTTCAGGCTTAGCTAAAGTGCAATCAAGAAAGCGCTTACACGAGTTGTTTAATAGAGTCTTCTGTTCACTCGGCTAGGGCCTCTCCACTTTAAACTTTGGAAATGAAACATCATGGCAGCAGTTACTTTTAATAATCTGAAAAAACGCTTCGGTAAAACCGAAGTGGTGAAAAGTTTTGACCTACATATTAATGATGGCGAATTTGTGGTGCTATTAGGCCCTTCGGGCTGTGGCAAGTCTACCACTTTAAGAATGTTAGCCGGCTTGGAAGATATTTCAGATGGTGAAATCTTTATTGCCGATGAATTAGTCAATGATTTGCACCCAATGGAGCGAAACATTGCTATGGTATTCCAAAGCTACGCGCTATACCCACACATGAGTGTTGAGCAAAATATTGCCTTTGGCTTAAAAATGACAGGTGTGCCTAAGGACGAAATTGCTAAGCGTGTGAAATACGCAGCAGAAATGCTAGAGCTAACACCATTACTACAACGTAAACCAAAAGAGCTTTCTGGTGGTCAGCGTCAACGTGTGGCAATGGGCCGTGCGATGGTTCGTACTCCAGAAGTGTTCTTGTTTGATGAACCTTTATCTAACCTAGATGCTAAGTTGCGTGGTTCTATGCGCGCAGAAATTAAGAGCCTGCACGATAAGCTTGGCACGACTACTCTATATGTAACCCACGACCAAGTAGAAGCGATGACGCTTGCTGACCGTATCGTGATTCTTAAAGATGGTTACATTGAACAAGTAGGTACACCAAAAGAAATCTTTGAAGAACCAGCTAATAAGTTTGTGGCTTCTTTCATTGGTGCACCTGAAATGAATATGATTCCCGCTACTTTGAAAAAAGCGGCTAATCATTCGAGCTTGGTATTTTCTGACCAAGAGATAGCATTAACGGCAAGCTACGCTGCGGTTGATCAAGATTGTACTCTCGGTATTCGACCAAGTGACCTGTATCTCCATCAGCGTTCTATTGACTCAGCAACCATTGGTAGCGTGAAAGCCGATGTTATCGGCGTCGAGCTTCTAGGCGCAACCTACCACATTCAGTGTGAGCTAGACGGTGCTCGTTTTATTGCTGAAGTGGCGATTTCTGACGATGTAAACGCTGATATGGACGATAAAGTGGAGTTGTTCTTCGATATTTCGCGGATCCACTTGTTTGATAATGAAACCGGAAAGGCAATCATGCCACAAATGAACTAGTTACTCCCTACGCTTTACTGCGTTGGCGCACTAGCCAGTTGCGATACTGAATAATAATAAAATTCATGTACTTAGGAGAATAGGATGTTTAATAAAAAGAAACTTGGAACAGTCGCATTAGCTTTAGGCGCAAGCCTAGCTTTGTCTGCTACCTCTGCTTGGGCTAAGACCACTATTACTGTGGCTTCGTTTCCTAGCTTTGACCAAGCCGTTGTCTCAGCCATTCCACTCTACAAAAAGCTACATCCAGAAGTGGAAATTAAGTTGGTAAGTTTAGCCTATGGTGACCACCATAATGCGATGACCACAGCTCTAGCAACCGGTGGTAACTTGCCGGATGTAATGGGTGTGGAATACGGTTACATCGGTCGTTTTGCTGCATCAGGCGGTTTAGAAGACTTGCGTGCTGCCCCCTATAACGCAGGACAGTATGAAGATTTGTTTTCTAAGTTCACCATTCCTTTAGCGACTGGCGGTACTGGTACTTTAGCAGCAATGCCTGCGGACATCGGTCCTGGTGCTTTGTTCTACCGTGAAGATATTTTAGAAAAAGCTGGCGTAACTAAAGAAGACCTAACCAAAGATTGGGACTCTTACATTGCTGCTGGTAAGAAAATTAAAGAAACAACTGGTTCTTACTTAGTAGCCAGTGCCGTAGACATTAAAGATATCGTGATTCGTAGTGGCCTAAAAGATGGTGAAGGTATCTACTTCGATTCAGACAACAATATCTCTGTTGAAAGCCCACGCTTTAAAGAAGCTTTCCGCTTAGCTAAAGCGGTTCGTGAAGCTGGTATCGACGCTCAAGTTGGTGCTTGGAGCTCAGAGTGGACCGAAGGTCTACGTCGCGGCACCATCGCTTCACAAATGATGGGTGCTTGGTTAGGTGGTCACTTAGCTGGCTGGATTGCTCCAGAAAGTAAAGGCCTATGGCGTTCATCTCACCTACCTGAAGGCTCATTTGCCAGCTGGGGTGGTTCATTCTACGCTATTCCTAAGAAAGCTGAACACAAAGCAGAAGCTTGGGAATTCATTAAGTTCATGACTATGAACAAAGAAATGCAAATTGCTGCATTCCGTGACTTAGACGCGTTCCCTGCGTTACTTGAAGCTCAAGAAGATGATTTCATTAATCAACCTATTGAGTACTTAGGTGGCCAAGTTGCTCGCGTTCAATGGAAAGAAGCTGCGGCTAAAATTCCAGCAATGGATGTTCACAAGCACGATCCAGTGGCTGAGCAAATCGTAAACGATGCTTTAGAAGCTGTATTAGAGCGTGATGCTGACATCGATGCCGAGTTAGCTAACGCTGCGAAACAAATCAAACGTCGCGCTAGACGTTAACATTAACACCGAGGGAGCTCGTCTCCCTCTCTACTTTTTGTCGGGAGTTAAAGATGTCTTCTGTAGAGTCTGCCGTAAGACCACCAGTAGCTAAAATAAGAAAGCGGACCCTAAAGCAGCGACTAAACGCTAGTGGCTATAAGTGGGCTCCTTACTTGTTTGTCAGTCCGTTCTTTATTATTTTTTCTGTGTTTGGGTTGTTTCCCTTACTGTTTTCATTGTTTTTGTCGTTTCACTATTGGGAACCAGCTTCAGGCCTAGGTGCCATGGAATGGGTAGGGATCGAGAACTTCACCTTTACTCTAACCGATGATTGGTTCCAAAAATCGGTATTTAATACCATTTGGATCGCTCTAGCCGCGGGTATTCCGCAACACGCTGTTGCAATTCCCTTGGCTTATTTCTTACATACTAGCTTTAAGCGCAGTCGTAATACCGTAGTGGGCATGTACTTCCTACCGTTTATTACTTCTTCAGTGGCGATTTCTCTAGTATTTACCACTTTGTTCTCGCGTGATTTCGGTGTGATTAACATGCTGTTTACTGCTGCGGGTAACTGGTCTGTTGGCGATATTCAACCACTAGCATGGTTATTCCCAACCGCTAACGTTGACTGGAATAGACCTGAATACACTAAAACGATGATTGCCTTCGTTGTATTCTGGCGTTACGTGGGTTGGAACACGGTATTGTATCTTTCTGCGATGCAGACCATTCCAAAAGATTTGTATGAAGCCGCTACCGTTGACGGTGCAAAACGTTGGCAGCAATTCTGGTACATCACTGTACCAATGCTTAAACCGATGATGTTCTTTGCGGTCACTCTAACCATTATTGGTAACCTGCAGTTGTTTGAAGAACCCTTCATTATTACCGGTGGTACTGGTGGTATTGAACAAGCGGGTAAAACTGCGGCCATGCACATGTATATTACGGCCTTTGTTGAAGGTGACTTTGGTACTGCATCAGCTATTTCTTGGATTCTGTTTGCTTTGATTGCCTTCCTCACCTGGGGTAACAATAAATTACTTGGTGAGAAGAAGTAGGACCAAATTATGAATAAAATTACTAAAAGCCATATCGTCGCGTATTTTATTGTGGGCATGGGTTCGATAATCATGCTAGCGCCGTTCTACTTTATGTTTGTATTCGCTACGCATAGCAACTCAGACATTCTATCGGTGCCCCCCCCAGTGTGGTTCGGTAGTGAGTTCATCAATAACGTGGGCATTCTGTTAGACGCTCTACCTTATTTTTGGCACAACATCGGCTTGAGCTTCTATGTAGCGCTAATGACCACCATCTTGAACTTGTTCTTCTGTTCATTGGCCGGTTATGCCTTTGCGATGTTCGAGTTTAAAGGCCGCAACATTATGTTCATTATGATTATGGGCACCATGTTGTTGCCACCGTTCTTAGGCATGATTCCAACTGCTTTGATCATGTCTCAATTGGAATGGATGAACCAACCACGTGCGCTATATATTCCAATGGCCTGTGGTGCGATGGGTATCTTCATGATGCGTCAGTTCATCGCTAGCGCTATTCCAAAAGAGCTAATTGAAGCTGCACGTATGGACGGTTGTAACGAGTTTGCGATTTACTGGCGAGTGGTTGTGCCACTAATTACTCCAGCCTTCGGTACGCTTGGTTTGATTACCTTCATTGGTCAATGGAACAACTTCATGGGTCCATTGGTAGTAATGAACGACATGAAGATGTTTACCGTACCGCTAGCGCTACGGGCCTTACAAGGTACTGGTCAGGTGCCATGGGGTGCAATTTGTGCTGGTGCCGCGATTGCCGTTGTACCGCTAATGATACTGTTTGTTATGACCTCTCGTAAGTTGATCGACGGTCTAACAGCAGGTGCTGTAAAAGGTTAAACACCTTCCAACCCTGTAAAATAAAGCCAGCTTCGTGCTGGCTTTTTGTTGTTTAGTTTTCGCTATTTCTTTATCACACTCACTAAGTAGAGCAGAATCACCGCGCCAACTACCGCTGTAATGAGCGAGCCGAGCATGCTGGTGGAGCCAAAACCAAGCAGGCCAAATACAAAGCCACCAATCACCGAACCAACAATGCCAACGATGATGTTGCCCAGCAGACCAAAGCCGTCGCCTTTCATGATATTACCCGCCAACCAGCCGGCAGCGGCACCAATTAATAACCAAATGATAATGCCCATTTATTGTCCTCTTTGTTTTTACCTGACTTAAGTGTAGTTAAGCTGACGGATAAATCTTCTACGGGTAGTTTTTCTTTCTATTCATGCTGTTGCGTATTAACCTGAGTACGGCTTAGAGCAGATCAAGGAGGCCCACATGAGCGCTGGTCAGTATTTAATTGAAACCGAGTTGCAAGCGGGGGAGGTGTTATTACGCCCGCTGCGCATTGCAGACAAACCCGCATTGCTAGCCGCCGAAGCTGACGGCAATTTAAGCCAGCTGTGGTACACCAGCGTGCCTAACGCTGCGTCTATTGAGCAATACTTAGACACCGCCTTAAATGACCAACAACGTGGTGTGGCCTTACCCTTTGCGGTGATCCACCAAGCCACTGGCAAGCTCATTGGTAGTACCCGCTATTGCAATGCCGACCTGCTTAACCGACGATTAGAAATAGGCCATACCTGGTACGCTAAATCCTATCAGCGCACTGCGATAAATACTCAAACTAAGCTGTTATTGTTGAGTTATGCCTTCGAGCAATTGCAGTCGATAGCGGTTGAGTTTCGCACCCATTGGCATAACCATGCCTCGCGAGCGGCCATTGCTCGGCTCGGGGCGAAACAGGATGGTGTATTACGCCATCACAGCGTTGATGCGCAGGGGCGTTTTCGCGATACCGTGGTATTTTCGATTATTCAGGCTGAATGGCCCTGTGTGAAACAAGCGCTAGAATACAAGTTACAGCGCTAGCCTCCTTAGACGTGTTATCACCTTGTTAAGCGCCATTCCGCCGTAAGGCTCTAGTGCATATGTCTGTCACTCCTGTGCTGAACCAGTTTATTGAACTGGCTCAGCTTAATATTTAGATAAAAATTCATAGTGGGTGAAAAAACTTAAATTAGCGCTTTTCATGCGCTCTAGAATGCCTATTATGGGGTTTTTATTAGAGTCTTGGGAACGCAACATGACGCAATGGACACCCTCAAGCTGGAGAGACAAACCAGTAAAACAACTACCCACTTACCCTGATCAACAAAAACTACAAGAAGTTGAAGCCCACTTGGCCGATCAACCACCACTAGTTTTTGCTGGTGAAGCACGTGCTTTACGTGCCGACTTAGCCAAAGTGGCTAAGGGTGAGGCCTTCTTATTGCAAGGGGGCGATTGCGCCGAGAGTTTTGACGAGTTCCGCACTAGCCATATTCGTGACACCTTTAAAGCCTTGATGCAAATGGCTGTGGTACTCACCTTTGGCGGGCAAAAGCCAGTGGTTAAAATTGGCCGTATTGCGGGTCAATTTGCTAAGCCACGCAGCGACGATATGGAAACCATCGACGGCCTTAGCTTGCCTTCTTACCGTGGCGACATTATTAATGCCATCGACTTTAATGAGCAAAGCCGGGTGCCAGATCCGCAGCGCATGGTGGCAGCTTATAACCAATCTACCTCAACACTTAACTTAATTCGAGCCTTCGCCCAAGGTGGCTTGGCCGATTTAAATCAGGTGCACAAATGGAATCTAGACTTCATTAAGAAGAGCCCGCTAGGCGAGCGTTACGAAGCGATTGCCGGTAGCATTGAAGAGTCTCTAGCTTTCATGAATGCCTGTGGTATTAACCCTGAAACCGCACCGCAATTGCGTGAAACCAACCTGTACACTTCGCACGAAGCGCTACTATTGCCTTACGAGCAAGCACTGACTCGTTGTGACAGCTTAACCGGTAAGTGGTACGACTGTTCGGCACATATGTTGTGGATAGGTGACCGTACTCGTCAAATCGATCATGCTCACATCGAGTTCTTACGTGGTGTAGAAAACGCCATTGGCCTTAAGGCTGGCCCGACTACCGATCCTGAAGAGCTACTAAAAATTATCGACATTATTAACCCGAACAACGAAGCTGGTCGCTTAAACCTCATCGTGCGTATGGGCGCTGATAAAGTGGCTGATCACCTACCTGCTTTAATTAGAGCGGTGGAGCGTGAAGGTAAAAATGTTGTTTGGAGCTGTGACCCAATGCACGGCAATACCATTAAAGCGCCAAATGGTTACAAAACCCGTCGCGTTGATGACGTATTACGCGAAGTACAGCAATTCTTCCAAATTCACAAAGCCGAAGGCAGCTATCCTGGTGGTGTTCACTTTGAGATGACCGGGCGTAACGTGACCGAGTGTGTGGGCGGTGCTTTCCAAATTACCGAACACGATCTAGCTCAGCGTTACCACACTTACTGTGATCCTCGCTTAAATGCTGACCAAGCTTTAGAGTTGGCTTTCTTAATTGCCGACCACATTAAAGCCGCACGCTAATTAGCGAGTGGTTTAGCTATTTGATAAAGCCACCTGCGGGTGGCTTTTTTGTGGCTTTGGTTTAGCCAGCATTATTGTTCATAGCGCTTCGACCAGCCTTGTTTATATACTGGGTGGTGATTGCTATTTTCTGCGGCCAGCGCTTTAATACAGCTAGTCTTTGTTGTCGCTAATGCATAAGGAGCATGCTGGTGGCCAATCCCGAATATCAAGAAAATCTAGACCGTATCGACGTTCTCAGTGTGCTGGGTTATCGCTTAGGCTGGCTCGGTTTAAGCTTTAGTTTTATTGCGGCGGCTTACCAATTATTAGTCAATCAATGGGTATGGCAGCCGCTGTGGTTATTGGCTGGCTGTGTTGCCCTGCAGGCCTTTAACTTACACCTTTATAGCAATGCTATTCGTTACCTTATGCAAGGCTTAGGCTGGTTAGGTTTGTGGCTGGCCATGGCCTTTTATTTGTGGCATTGGCCGCTGTTATCTTACTTAGCCCTAGCCTGTTTTTATGTGGTAGTGGCCGGCTTAGCCTTTAAAGAGAGTTTTTGTTTTAACTTGGGGCAATTGCGTTGGTTGGGTGGTTTGCTAGCCCTTGAATATGGCCTGCGGTTTTCACCGTGGTTAGGTTCGCGCGGGATCTTGCTGCTAGTGATTGCCGGGCTGTGCTCTTATATTAGTTACCAAAAGTGCCGCCAAGCGCTATATCTGGATGTGGGTAAGCGCGATAACTATGAAGTTTAGGCTTAATTAAGTACTGGCACGCCGAGCGGCGGCGTGCCCTTGGCTGAACTGGTGTTTAGCCAAATACAAACTTTAATAAATAGCCCGCCAAGCCAAACATCATCAGGCCAATCAAGCTATCAATGATTTGTTGAGCGCGTGGTTTAGCCAGCCAAGGCGCGAGTTTTGCGCCTAACAAAGCCAAACTGAAAAACCACAGAAAGGATGCGCTAATGCCGCCAGCCACAAACATCGGTCGGTGTTCAGTACTGATATTGGCGGCAAAGCCTCCCAGGATCACAATGGTATCGATATACACATGAGGGTTAAGAAAGGTAAAAGCGCAGCAGGCCAAAATAATCGCTTTTAGCTCGTGCTTAGCCTCGCCCTGAGCAAATTGACTCTTACCCCGCCAAGCTCGCTGCAAACACTGATAGCCATATACCAGCATAAAGCCCGAACCAAGAATGCTAATGGTATATAGCAGCCACGGATAAGCGTTAAATAATTGCGCGCCGCCCCATACGCCTAGGCTCATAAAAAACACATCGGCCATCGAGCAAAAGCTGGCTACCAGCAAGTGATGGCGACGACGGATCCCCTGATTCAGTACAAATGCGTTTTGCATGCCAATCGGCATGATCAGTGAGGCCATAAGGCTGAGGCCAGTGAAGTAGCTGCTAAACATAATATCCAATAAATAAGGGGGAATGGCAGGACTATACTCAGCTAATTTGCTTTAATATAGCTAATAATTTTAATCCTAAATAAGTTTTGCTAATGAGTTTCGCCGATATCGATTACAAGTTACTTAAAGCCTTAGAGGCGGTAGTGAGTGAGCAAAGTTTTGAGCGTGCCGCCCTGCGTTTACACCTTACCCAATCGGCGATTTCGCAGCGGATTAAAAGCCTAGAGAATCAGCTGGGCCAGCCCTTGTTGATCCGCTCACAACCGTTAATGGCGACTGAATTGGGCCAACAGCTATTGGGCCATTACCAGCGGGTGCAACAGCTAGAAACCGAACTGGCTCAGCAGCTAAGCTTGGGCGATAAGCGGGTGCAGGCCCTGCCTTTGGCGGTAAACGCCGACAGCTTAGCCAGTTGGCTCATTCCGGCGCTAAGCCCCACCTTGCAACAGCAGCATGTGGAAATGAACCTATATGTGGAAGACGAATCGCGCACCTGGCAACGGATGCGCAGCGGCGAAGTGCTAGCCTGTGTCACCAGCAAGGCAAAACCAATTGCCGGCAGCGATAGCCAATTTTTAGGTTACATGGAATATTTATGTGTGGCGACGCCGGAATTTGCCCAGCGCTTTTTTCCTCAAGGGGTGAATCGCGACAGTTTGAGCAAGGCGCCGGCGATGTCTTTTGACCAGCATGATGATATGCACATTCAATTTTTGTCAGAGCATTTTTCTTTACAGCCGGGGGAGTATCCTTGCCATACGGTGCGTTCTTCTGAAGCCTTTATCGAACTGGCTTTAGCCAGTGGCGCCTATAGCTTAAATCCGCGCTTACAAATGGCCGAGCACTTGGCCGATGGGCGACTGATTAACCTGCTTCCCGACTTACAAGTGCGGGTGCCACTATACTGGCATCATTGGCAATTAGCAGGTAAGTTAATGAAACAACTCAGTGAACAAATTCGCAGCTATACTCAAAATTGTTTACCGCAGCGCTAGGAAAATAGATAAATAAGGACAGCCGATGAAGATTGTTATTGCACCTGATTCATTCAAAGAAAGCCTTACAGCCATGGAAGCGGCGGAGATGATAGAACAAGGCTTTCAAAGTGTTTTCCCCGATGCCGAATACTGTAAAGTGCCGCTGGCCGATGGCGGCGAGGGTACGGTGCAGGCCATGGTAGATGCCACGGGCGGGCAAATTATGCCGGTCTTGGCTACTGGGCCAAGAGGCAATCAAGTAGAAGCCTTTTTTGGTGTGCTCGGTGACAAGCAAACCGCGGTGATTGAAATGGCCGCCGCCTCTGGGCTGCATTTAGTGGAGCCGGCCCTACGCGATCCGCGTAAAACCTCTAGCTACGGTACTGGCGAGTTAATCGCCGCCGCCCTAGATGCGGGCGCGACTAAACTGATTATCGGCTTGGGCGGTAGCGCCACCAACGACGCCGGTGTGGGCATGTTGCAGGCCTTGGGCGCACAGTTTTTTGACCAGTTTAACAAGCCGCTAAAACGCGGCGGCGCCGAGCTTATCGAGCTAGAACGCATCGATATTTCAGGCCTAGACCCGCGCTTAGCCGAAGTTGAAATAGAAGTGGCCTGCGACGTAGATAACCCTCTCTGCGGCGAGCAGGGTGCTAGCGCGGTATTTGGCCCGCAAAAGGGGGCCACGCCAGAGATGATCCGCCAGTTAGACGCCGCACTGGGGCGTTTTGCTTCGGTGGTATTTAGTCAGTTTGGTATCGACATTATGCATGTAGCAGGCAGTGGCGCCGCTGGCGGCTTAGGTGCGGCTTTGTTAGCCTTTATGCAGGCGGAATTGCGCCCCGGCGTGCAAATTGTTACCGAAGCGGTGGATTTAGCGAGCAGCCTAGAAGGTGCCGACTTGTTGATTACCGGTGAAGGGCGCATCGACAGCCAAACCATTGCTGGTAAAACTCCCTATGGTGCGGCGCAAGTCGCCATGCAATATGGCGTGCCGGTGATTGCCTTTGCCGGAGCCATGTTACCGGGTTACGAAGTGGTGCACGAGCATGGCATTAATGCGGTCTTTTCCATCGTGCCCGGCCCCTGTGATTTAGCCCACGCGATAGAGCAGGCTGAAGCTAACCTATTAGTTGCGGCGCAAAATGTTGCCGCCACGATTAAACTCAGCCAAGAAATGCTTAGTTAGGCGTACAAGCTGGCGTTGAGGCGGCATAACATAGCGAGGGTTTAGAGGGAGACTTTTGGTTATTTCTCTGGCTGGCATTCTGTTTTTGCCCCAGCGCGCCTGCGCTACTCGGCGATAATGAAAGGGGATTTTAGAGCTAGCCTACTGGACTGTAGCTTGCTTTGCTTTTTACCATTTCAATTCATAACCTAGGCCAACAGAAAACCTTCCAATAAAACCTCAACTTATACTAGAATGACTGTATAAAATAACAGTGGTTGTCGTTGTGCGTCTTTATATTGCCGAAAAACCCAGCTTGGCGCGGGCCATTGCTGCGGTGTTACCCAAACCTCAGAAAAAGCATCAAGGCTATATTGAACTGGCCAATGGCGACTGCGTCACTTGGTGTATTGGGCATTTGCTGGAGCAAGCCGAACCGGCCGATTACGATGCCAAATACAAGCAATGGCGCTTTGAACACTTACCTATTTTTCCAGAGCAGTGGCAATGGCGGGCGAAATCTAACACCGCCAGCCAGTTAAAGGCGATTAAAGGCTTAATTAAGCAAGCCACTAGCTTGGTGCATGCCGGCGACCCAGACCGTGAAGGGCAGTTGCTGGTGGATTTAGTCATCGAGCACTGCAAAACCAAGGCGGCCTTAAAGCAAGCTTGCCAACGTTTGTTGGTGAGTGACCTTACCCCTGCGGCGGTGGCGCGCTCTTTAAAACAGTTGAAACCCAACCAACAGTTTGCTGCGCTGTCTAGCTCGGCCTTGGCGCGTACTCGCGCCGATTGGCTGTATGGCATTAACCTCACTCGCGCTTATACCCTTAAAGGCCAGCAGCAGGGTTATTCTGGGGTATTGTCGGTGGGGCGAGTACAAACTCCAGTACTGGGTTTAGTGGTGCGCCGTGACCAAGCCATTGCCGAGTTTGTTAGCCGCCCTTTTTATCAAGTGGAAGCCGAGCTGAAAACCGAGCAGGGCGAGCACTTTAAGGCGTTGTGGCAGCCTAGTGAGGCCTGCCAGCCTTATCAAGATGAGGACGGCCGAGTGCTGAGTCGGCCCCTAGCTGAGCATGTGGTAAAGCGGATTCAACAGCAGCCCGCAACAGTGGATACGCTCAAGCAGCAAGACAAACAGCAAGCGCCGCCTTTACCCTATAACCTATCTAGCCTGCAAATTGATGCGGCCAAGCGTTATGGTTATAGCGCCAAGCAGGTCTTAGATATTTGCCAAAATTTGTATGAGCGGCATACTCTAATTACCTATCCGCGCTCCGATAGTCGCTACCTGCCCAAGCAGCATCATGGCGAGGCGCCAGAGGTGCTCGCCGCGCTTAAGGCCAATAGTGAAGAACTGGCCAAAGCCTGTAGTGAGGCCGATCCTACTTTGCGCAGTAAGGCCTGGAACGATGCCAAGGTTGATGCTCATCA
>NZ_JBNKPP010000241.1:0-1875 GCF_050295395.1 Agarivorans sp. | reverse complement strand
AAATGGGCGCCGCGCGCTTTGCCCGCCATCAGACTGGGGTAATTGACTAGCAGCGGATAAAAGTCGTTGCGACAGGCACTTAGAATCAATACCGCATGGGAAGTGGCAAGACGCTCTAACAGCTCGATAAAGGTGCTGCGCTCGGCGTCGCTAAACAGCGGCGATGATAATAATATCTCTAATCTGTCGATAAATAAGGCAAAGCGTGGTGTAGCATAAGTCTGATTTTTAAGGCTTTGTTTACATATGTCGACAATGCTCTGCGGATCTTGTTCAAGCTTGGCGGCAAGCGTATCGGCGCTCATTCCCTCAAATACTGGGGTGTCGTTTAGCTCCCAGTCGAGCATGGCACTGGCCAGATCGGTGAGCAGTTGTCCCTTGCTGACATCGGCAAAATCGAGGCTGCTATAGGCCACAACCCCAACGCCATTAAAGCCATTGGCCGCCATGAGGTTAGGCAATACACCGGCATTAATTAAGGAGGATTTACCGCTACCACTCGGGCCTAAAATTAAGCAGAAGGCGCGGCCAAATTGGATTTGTTGGCTAATGCGATTTAGCAGGGTGCTAATTTGCTCGCTGCGGCCGAAGAATACGTCGGCATAGTTGGCGCTGTAGGCTTGCAGGCCCGGAAACGGCGAGCCGCCTTGCCAGGTTTGTGGCGTAGCGCTGGCCTCGTGGCCAACTGGAAAGCGAACCTCGGCTAAGGTGCGATAGCCACGTTTGCGAATGGTCTCAATGTAACGGGATTCGGTGGCGCTATCGCCAAGTGCGCGACGTAACTGGTTGATAATCTTGTGCAGTGGATTGTCGCCCGTGTCGACCCCCGGCCAGCAATGGCTAACAATTTCGTCGCTGCTGACTACTTCACCGGCGTTCTGGCAGAGAAACAACAATACATCCATCGCCTTAGGTTCAAGTTGTTTAACTTGTTTACCAAGGAGTAGGCTGTTGGCGCTGGGATTGACTTGCCATTCACCAAAAAAAAATGTGCTGTCACTCATAGGATTTCCATTGCTTGAGCATCGACTAAGGCGGGGGAATCGCGGTGCCATTAGCCATTGTTATTTTTATAGGTAGCGCGTTTTGTACATTGAGTGTCATCAATTCGCATGACGTCAAAACATTGACATTATGCCTAGACACTTTGTTATTTAAAAGGAATAACCTTCGGTAATCAATGTAAATTTTATATCGTCATTGTGACGATATTGCGTCCTGTGGCACCTGCTTTATCACTCATTTGTGATCTTGCGCGGCACTTTGGAAACCTTTGTTAGGGATTTGTCTTGTACTTTTCTGTCTGGCTTTAACTGAGGCTGATTGCATTAAGCTAAAAAAAGAGTGCCCGGCTGGGCACTCAAAACGGTTGGGAAGGGAGAAGTGAAAAATGAAAAGTGAATTAGCGGCTAAACACAGTCGTTAGCGGCTAAGTACCAGTGCGTTAGCCTGAAAACTTAACCGCGCCATTTGCCCTTGGTCTTGCAGCTCAAGCTCGTTGAGTTCAAAGGGCGGTTGCAGACCCGAGGCTTGGATAAGTGTTGGGTCAAACATCAGCTTGAGTTTGGGGGATTCGGGCGTTAACCAAGTCGCCGCTTGGGTGCGCATAATCGCCACTTTTTGGCCTTCGGTATTGGTGCCCGTTAGCACGCCACTCAAACCAAAGCGTCCCGCTTCGGCGACATTTAGCTCAAAGTTGACTTGATTCGGTACGCCCTTGTCCCAAACGGTCAATACTTCTGGCTTGATGCTGGCCGAATTCACATAGGACTTAAAGGCGGTTTTCACCGTGCGCTGCACTGGGCGGCCATCGACCTGAGTCTGGACTGTGACTTCGATTTCACTCAGCCCCGCATTGCTGCTGGCAAGGGGCAA
>NZ_JBNKPP010000240.1:0-17111 GCF_050295395.1 Agarivorans sp. | reverse complement strand
TTCACCCCTTTTACCACCAAGCCGTCTTTAACGTCTAAGCAGGGAATAATTCGTTTAGCTAGCATTGCTGCCTCCTTGCTGCCAACAAGCGATGGCCTGTTCTACATTAAACTTACCTTCGAGTAGGGCTCGGCCAACTATCACCCCGGCTACACCGGTATCGGTAAGCGCGGCGATGTCATCTAGCGAGCCAATGCCGCCAGAGCTTTGCCATTGAATGTCTGGGTATTGGGCACACAACTCACGGTATAAATTCACGTTAGAGCCGGCCAGCGTGCCGTCTTTTGAAATATCGGTACACAATACGTGTTTAAGGCCCACTGGGGCGTAAATCGCTACCAGCTCTTCAATGGTGACGCCGCTGTCTTCTTGCCAACCAGACACCGCTACCACTTTATTGCCTTGTTCATCGATATTGATATCCAGCGCCAAAACAATGTGTTCGGCACCGTATTTTTCCATCCATTGGGCGACTAACTCGGGTTGTTTCACCGCGGTTGAGCCTATCACCACGCGCTCGGCGCCGGCTGCTAATAAATCTTTAACGTCTTGCTCACTGCGTACGCCGCCACCAATTTGAATTTTGGCAGGGGTATTCTTAAGTAGCTGAGCTATCACATCGAGTTGGCGAGCGCTAGTATCTTTGGCTCCGTCTAAATCCACTAGGTGCAACCAATCTGCGCCTTGCTTGTGGTAGTCGGAAAACTGCGCTTGAGGATCGTCACCATAAACGGTTTTTTGTGCGTAATCACCTTGGAACAAACGCACAATCTTTCCGTCGATTAAATCTAAAGCAGGAATGATCATGCCTACATCTCCAAGAAGTTTTTGATCAGTTGCGCACCGGCTTGGCCACTACGCTCAGGGTGAAATTGTACACCGTAAAAGTTGTCTTTGTTTACCGCTGCACTGAAGGCTTTGCCATAATCACACTCGGCAATGGTGGCATCGTTCACTGGTAGGGCATAGCTGTGCACAAAGTAGAAGTAGCTGCCGGCTGCAATGTCTTTAAATAAGGGGTGGCCCGCTTGCGGCTGAATTTGGTTCCAGCCCATGTGCGGTAAACGCTGGCCGTCTTGCGGTTGCATCAAACTGACTGTGCCAGGTATTAAGCCTAAACAGGGCACTGGCTGGTCGGCTTCTTTAGCGCCCCCTTCAATTGAGAACTCAGCCAGCATTTGCATGCCGAGGCAAATGCCCAATAAGGGTTTCTTAACCTGTTTAACTAAGTCGATGAGTTCGCGTTCGGCTAAGTTTTGCATGGCTTCAGTTGCGGTGCCTACACCCGGCAGAAACAGTTTGTCGGCGGCCAAAATGACTTCAGGCTCTCGACTCACCGTCACTGGATAACCCAAGCGTTCTACGGCAAATTTAACCGAAGAAAGGTTGGCACATCCTGTGTCAATAATTACATTCATTGTTGCTTCATCCTTTTAAGCTTAGCGCCTATAACATGCCTTTACTGCTGGGTAGGGCGTCGCCTGATTTAACAATGGCTTGCCCTAGGGCGCGACCAAATACTTTAAACAACGCTTCCACCATGTGATGGGTATTTTTGCCGCTGGTTTCCAGGTGCAGAGTACAAGCCATGGCATCACTTAAGGAGCGGAAAAAGTGCGGCACCATTTCTGTGGCAAAGTCACCGATGTTGTCACGGCTGAAGTCGGCTTTAAATTCGAGATGGGCGCGGCCACTTAAATCTAAAGCACATTGGGCGAGGCATTCGTCCATGGGCAATACAAAACCAAACCGGCCAATGCCCCGCTTATCACCCAAGGCTTGTTTAAGCGCTTGGCCTAAAGCGATGGCGGTATCTTCAACGCTATGATGGTCGTCTATGTGATAGTCGCCCACTACTTTACAGTTCAATTGAAAACCAGCATGGGTGGCAATTTGATCGAGCATGTGGTCGAAAAAGCCCAGTCCGGTATCAATTTGGCTACCACCGGCATTATCTAAATCCACGGCAATACTAATTTGGGTTTCTTTGGTATTGCGCTCTACGCTGGCTTTACGTCCTAATTGGGTAAGGCGTTTTTCTATGGCTGGCCAGTTCAAACCATCACGTTGATATTGCAGTCCTTCCAAGCCCATGTTTTCAGCTAGCTGCATGTCGGTGTGGCGATCGCCAATCACATAAGAGTGGGCAAAATCAATCACGCCGCTTTTTAGGTATTCCTTCACTAAACCCAGCTTGGGTTTACGGCAACTGCAGTTATCTTCCTCGAAGTGCGGGCATACCAACACTTGATCAAACTTAATCCCCTGAGACTCAAAGATATCCATCATGTAGTCTTGTGCTAGATGGAAGTCCGCTTCTGGAAAACTGTCGGTACCTAAACCATCTTGGTTAGTCACCATCACTAAACGATAGCCGTTAGCTTGCAGCTTGAGGAGTACCGGAATCACCTGAGGTTCTAGCTTAACTTTGGCTAAGCTGTCCACCTGTTTGTCGGTGATGGGTTCATCGATCATTGTTCCATCGCGGTCGATGAAGAGTATTTTCTGTTTAACTTGGCTCACTTCGCTCGCTCCAATCCTTGAATAGCTGATACTGTGGCGGTAATTTCTTGCTGATTGCCGATAGTAATGCGGATGCAGTTGTCTAGGCGCGGTTTGTTGGCAAAGTCACGCAGTACGATGCCTTGTTCGGCAAGGCCGCTAAATACCCGCGCCGAATCATCAAAGCGCACCAGTATGTAGTTTCCGGTGGCAGGGAAGATCTGCTTCACAATACTGAGTTTACTTAATTCCTCTACCGCTTGGCAGCGAATGGCATTTAAGCGGGCCACTCGTTCACGCATAACTGCTAAGCCCTCGGTGCTTAAGGCCTTGGCGGCAATTTCTGCCACTGGGCGAGCGATGGGGTAAGGTGCAATCACTTTGCTCATCACTTCTATCACTTCAGCATTGGCCAAGGTAAAGCCACAGCGTAAGCCCGCTAGCGCAAAGGCTTTTGAAAGGGTGCGAGTAATCACCAAGTTGTCGTAATCGGCCAGCAGCGATACCACGCTTTGGCGCTCGCAAAACTCAATGTAGGCTTCGTCTACTACCACCAGAGCACGGTCTTTCTGGGCGCTTAACAGGGCGCACAGTTTGGCATGGTCTAACATATTGCCGGTGGGATTGTTAGGCGCGCACAGGAAAATAATCTTGGTGTCTACTTGAGACAGTGCCGCGTAGTCGGGGTCGAAGTTTTCGTCTAACTCAACACACTTAATCTCTACCCCAATGGTTTCTGCACTGACCGCATACATGCCGTAAGTGGGAGGGCAAATTACGATGCTGTCTTGGCCGGGCTCACAAAAGGCGCGGATCAGTACTTCAATGGCTTCATCTGCCCCACGGCTGGCCAATACTTGATTACATTCCACGCCGGCGTAGTTGGCGTAGCCTTCAATTAAAGCCTCTGGCTGAAACTCGGGGTAGCGGTTTAATTGGCCCCCTTCGTAACTGAAATCACTCACTTCTGGGCTTTCGTTGGCATTGAGCCATACTTCTCCACTACCACCGATGCGGCGAGCACTTTGATAAGGTACTAATTGTTGAATTTTTTTACGAGCGAGTAAGGATACTGACATATTATTGCTCCTCACCTAGGCGCAGGGTGACCGCGCGGCGGTGTGCATCTAGGCCTTCTGCATTGGCAATGGGGATTACTGCAGAGCTGAGATCTTTTAGACCCTGCTCAGTAAGTTCTTGCACCGTAAAACGCTTCATGAAATCCAAGGTTCCCAAGCTAGAATAGGTGCGGGTGTAACCATAGGTTGGCAAGGTATGGTTAGTGCCACTGGCATAATCGCCTACAGACTCTGGCGTCCACTGACCAAGGAACACGCTGCCGGCATTTTCAATCTGGGGCAGCAAGTCTCTGGCTTGCTCTGTTTGTACGATTAAGTGCTCAGGCCCATAAAGGTTACTCACTTGTACCGCTTGAGCCAATTCATCAACCACAATAGCAGTGCTATGAGCTAGCGCTTGGTCGGCAATATTGTTGCGACTTAATAGCGCAAGTTGGCGCTCTAACTCACGGTTAACTGCCGCCGCTTGTTGCTCGCTGGTGGTGACTAAAATGACTTGGGAATCTGGACCATGTTCCGCTTGAGATAATAAATCGGCGGCGACAAAAGCGGGATTTGCCTGTTCATCGGCAAGCACCAATACTTCTGAAGGACCGGCTGGCATGTCAATGGCGGCGCCTGCGTGATCGCCGCTCACTTGTTGTTTAGCTTGGGTCACAAAGGCATTGCCGGGGCCAAAAATCTTATCGACTTTGACTACGGTTTCGGTGCCGTAGGCCATAGCTGCAATTGCTTGGGCGCCACCGGCCGCGTAAACTTCGTCTACTCCGCAAAGCTTAGCGGTGTACAAAATCTCTGGGGCAATCGGCGGTGGTGAGCTTAACACTACCTTTTTACAGCCGGCGATACTGGCTGGAATGGCTAGCATCAATACGGTGGACGGTAGCGGAGCGGTGCCTCCAGGAACATATAAGCCGACTTTAGCGATAGCAGCATAGTGCATTTCACAGCGGACGCCGGCTTGAGTCTCCAAGCTGATAGCTTGAGGCTTTTGCGCTTGATGAAAATGTTCAATATTGCTTTTGGCTTGTTTGACTGCTTGTTTGAATTGTTCACTTAAGCCTTGTTCTGCAGCATCAATTTCAGCTTGGCTGACTCGCACCGAGTTTAACTCGGTGTTATCAAACTTAGCGGCCAAAGCGATTAGCGCTTGGTCGCCTTGTTGGCGAACCTGACTAACAACATCGGCAACAATGCTAGCTATATTGCTAGAGCTATTTACCGCAGGGCGGGATAGCACTTGTTGTTGTTGTTCGGCGGTGAGTTGGTTCCAAATAACCGTTTGCATGCTTTTATCTCAACATTTTCTCGATGGGCATCACCAGAATCGAACTGGCACCTAAGGCTTTCAATTTTTCCATGGTTTCCCAGAAAAGATTTTCGGTACTTACTACATGCAGGGCGACTTTGTCTTCATCACCCGCTAGCGCTAACACGGTAGGGTGTTCACTACCGGGTAGTAGGTCAACAATTTGGGCTAGGTGAGTTTTAGGTGCGTGTAGCATGATGTACTTGCTTTCTTTGGCTTCCATGGTGCCTTGCATGCGCATCAATAATTTGTCGAGCAGTTCTTGGTGTTCGTCGCTAAGTTTGTTTTTTGATTTAATGAGAACAGCTTGTGAGCGATAAATCACTTCTACTTCTTTTAAGCCATTAGCTTCAAGGGTGGCGCCGGTAGAAACCAAGTCACAAATAGCGTCGGCTAAGCCAGCACGAGTCGCTACTTCTACCGAACCTGCTAGCATACAGGTTGAGAATGGTACGCCTTGCGCATCAAGGTAACGTTTAAGAATACCAGGGTAGCTAGTGGCGATACGTTTATTGGCTAAACATTGAGGGCCGGTGTAGTCGAATTCTTCTGCTACTGCGAGAGAGAAGCGACAGTCACCAAAATCAAGACGTTTTAAAATTTCGCAGTCAGTTGGCTCATTTTTCGCTGAGCGCAACATGGTTTCTTCTTCTAATACGTTTTCGCCAACGATACCGAAGTCAACTACGCCATCCATAACTAGGCCTGGAATGTCGTCATCACGTACGCGTAATAAATCCACTGGCATGTTTTCTGAGTGGGCAATCAGGCGTTGTTGGCGGAGGTTGATTTTCATTCCGCAGCTTTTTAAGAGTGCCTGTGAATCATCGCTAAGTCGTCCTGATTTTTGGATGGCGATGCGTAGTCGTTTTTGCTCTGTCATGTTGTTATCCCTAATTATAAAACTAAAAAACCCCCGGAGGGTAACCTTCCGGGGGTTTATAATATTGTTATATCTTACCACCGGAAGCTGCCAATTTGCTTCCAGCAGAAAACCGCCTGAAGCCTATTCTGGATGATGGTGGTGGTGATGCTTCAGTTGGTTAAAAATCATTTTCGTTCCTGTCAACGTATCTTTGCCGCCTTGGCAATAATGCCCATAAACTTACCAAGACAGCGCCAAATTGCAACCTTTTTTCTAGGGTTTTTGTTATTCACTTAAAGTTGTTTAAAAAATAGCCGATAATAAGATAAAGAAGCCATTAAAGGAGAGTGCAGCGTGAGCCAAGATGCCATTTTGCCAATTGTGCCTAGACCATTGGCTAAACCCGATGGGAAAACCCCACCAATTAAAACCACTAAAGTAGTGAAGAAAGGAAAAGTGGCTGAACAAAATGATGTCAAAGTCCGGCCTAAACATCCTAGTGAGCAACAGAACGCGCGCAAAAATAAACCGGATCCTGACGACCCACATGATATTGACTTGTTTGTTTAGTCTTAAGTTTGGCCTTCGTTAACTCGGCTGGTATAGTTGCGGCGAATAAAGGCTTGCCGGAACAATCATTGAAACACCAGTATTTTGCCAAAGATGGGCTGTTAGCCAAGGCCATCACTGGCTTTTCTCCTCGTCCCGAACAACATGAAATGGCCACAGCAGTTGCTGATGCTATAGAGCATGCTGGCCGACTATTAGTTGAAGCGGGCACAGGCACCGGAAAAACCTTTGCTTACCTTGTTCCTGCAATGGACAGTGGCAAAAAGGTGGTGATTAGTACTGGTAGTAAGGCGCTACAGGACCAACTTTTTAATAAAGATTTACCGCGCATGCAAAAAGCGCTGAATTACGCCCATTCAGTCGCATTGCTTAAAGGACGAGCCAATTACTTGTGCATCGAGCGCTTAAACAGCTTTTCCCACTACAGTAGCGGCCAAGATCGCGCCACCTTGGCCGAGCTCGTTAAAATTAAACATTGGGCTCAAGGTGAAACCACTGGCGATATTAGTGATTTGGGGCCCATTGCCGAGCGCTCTGATGTATTTCCGCTGATTACTAGCACTAACGATAATTGCTTGGGGCGGGAGTGCCCATCCTATAAAGAGTGTTATTTGGTTAAGGCCCGTAATAAAGCCCTAGACGCCGACTTAGTGGTGGTGAACCATCACCTATTTTTTGCCGATATGGTGGTGAAAGAAACCGGATTTGGTGAACTCATTCCCGAGGCTGAAGCGTTTATTTTTGATGAAGCCCATCAGCTGCCAGATATTGCCGCTAGCTATTTTGGACAGCATTTTTCCAGTCGCCAAATTTTAGATCTGTGCAGTGATATTGAGTTGGCCTACAAGACTGAACTACGCGACATGGCACAATTGCAAAAAGCGTCGCAGAAGCTAGAGCGGCGAATTCGCCAATGCCGTTTGTCTTTTGAAGGCCTGCGCGATCGCGGTGAATGGCGGCCCTTGGCCAAGCAGTCGCGTTTCAGTGAGATGATGCAAGCGTTAAAAGAAGACATGGACTTTGTCTATCAAGTGCTGAAACTCGCCTTATCACGTTGCGAACTGGCCGACGCCTGCTTTGAGCGCCTAGCCAAAATGCGCCTTTTATTTGAAAAAGTGATGGATGTAGATGCCACTGGTTTTAGCTATTGGTACGAAACCACTCGTTTACATTTCACCCTCAATATTACGCCACTAAATATCGCTGAGCGCTTTAATCAGGAAGTAGAAGACCGTCAAGCGGCTTGGATATTTACCTCTGCGACCTTGGCGGTTGATGGAAATTTTGAACATTTTCAAAGCCAAATGGGCTTGCAACAGGTAAAAAGCTTATTGTTGGATAGCCCCTTTGACTATCAGCGCCAAGCGTTGTTATGTGTACCGCGTTACTTACCGGAAACCAAACAACATGACGCTGAGCAGCTTATTTTAGATCAGTTGGCGCCGGTGATTGAAGCCAACCGCGGGCGCTGTTTCTTTCTTTGCACCAGTCATCGCATGATTCAAAAAGTGGCTGCGGAACTGCGTCAACGCACTGAATTGTTAGTCTTGGTGCAAGGTGAGGCTGGCAAGCAAGAATTATTAAAAGACTTCGTGGAAGATGGTAACGCGGTGTTGGTGGCCACCAGTACCTTTTGGGAAGGGGTGGACGTACCCGGAGAGGCCTTATCTTGCGTGATTATTGATAAGCTACCCTTTGCCGCGCCGGATGACCCCTTGTTAAAAGCCAAGAGTGAAGATTGCCGTTTGCGTGGCGGAGATCCCTTTCGTCAGGTATATTTGCCGCAAGCCGTAATCAGTTTAAAACAAGGGGTGGGGCGTCTTATCCGTACTCAAACTGACCATGGGGTGGTGATTATTTGTGATAACCGCATCGTCAATCGGGACTATGGTTCTCTGTTTATTCGTAGTTTACCGGCGATGCCGCGCACTCGAGAACTGTCGAAGGTGCTGGAATTTGTTAAAAAAGACGCTGAGGAAACATGACAGCAAACATATTAGCTTTAGATACTTCTACTGAAAATTGTTCGGTTGCCTTGCAATGGCAAGGCGAGATCCTAAGTCACGAGCAATATAGTCCGCGAGATCACACACAAAGAATTCTTCCCTTTGTTGAGCAAATCTTGGCTCAAGCGGGTGTGAGTCTTCAGCAATTAGACGCCATCGCCTTTGGTCGTGGGCCGGGCAGTTTTACCGGCGTACGTATTGGTGTGGCCACTGCACAGGGGCTCGCCTTTGGCGCCGACAAACCGATGGTGTCGGTTTCTACGCTACAAGCGATGGCGCAACAAGCTTATCGCAGTGCTCAAGCTGAGCATTGTTTTGCTGCCATCGATGCGCGTATGAGTGAAGTTTATTGGGGCGAATACCAAGTTAAAGACGGTTTAATGCGTTTGCAGCAACAGGAGCAAGTGATTAACCCCGAGCTGCTCGCCGGCAGTGCACAAGTGGCCGCAGCAGTAGGTACCGGTTGGCAAAGCTACCAAGAGCTACTCACTAGTCAATATTCTGGCGCAACAGTGCTTGATAGCGTACTTTATCCGTCGGCACGAGATATGCTTAACTATGCTCAATACGCCTTTAGTCAAGGAGATGTGGTAGCCGCGGAACATGCTGAACCGGTTTATCTTCGCGACAAGGTGACCTGGAAAAAACTTCCTGGTCGGGAATAGAGTAGAGGAAAATAAACTTGAAAATTCAGGGCCTTGGCCAGCCCATACCGCAGCAGCCTAAGCTGAAATCAGCTAGCAACAGTACAGAAGTTAGCGTAGCGACTAAGGCACCAAAGGGGATCGTTCCTTGGGCGGTAATGGATGAACAAAGTGTCGAAAAGCTTCGCTATGACCAACATTCTGGTAATGGTGGTGAAGCTGTGTCGCACTATTTAGATGTAGCTAATCAGCTAAAACGCCAACAGGTAAATGAACTGTTTGGTATTGATTTGTTTGCCTAAGAGTCGTTTTATTTGTGTTAAATGCTGCAACCATTGCAGGTCTAGATATTGCCTATTTAGAACAAGCCCGCAATAGCCAATACTGCTTATTGATGTTACATGGCTGGATGGATAATGCAGCCAGCTTTATCCCCTTGATCGAGCAACTTCCTGAGCAACATTGTATTGCCGTCGATTTCCCTGGTCACGGCCATTCAAAACACCGCCACGAGTACTACCATTTTGTTGATTATGTCGACGATGTGTATGCCGTAATAAACCAACTTGAGCTAGATAAACCGCTGGTTTTAGTCGGCCATTCCTTGGGCGCGTTAGTGGCGTGTACCTTTGCCGCTGCATTTCCTGATAGGCTGCAAGGGCTCGTGCTTATTGACGGCATTGGCCCGCTGAGCTTGGAGGAATCGGCCACCACTACACATTTGGCAAAGGCTATTATGCAGCGTCATCAATTGCGCCCTGCTAAGGGCTTTAGTCATTTAGAACAGGCGATAAAATTGCGCTCTGTTAACAGTGGGCTCAGTGAAGCCAATAGCCGCCTATTGGTTGAGCGGGCCACTGTATGGCGTGATGATTCATGGTACTGGCGCCATGATGAAAAGCTAAAACTGCTCTCACCACTGCGCTTTAGTGAGTCACAGGCAAAAAACATCTGCCAGTCGGTCAGTCTGGCTAGCTTGCTAATAGCAGCTAAAGAATTTCCTTTAATCACTCCGGCTCAGTTGGCAAAGCGGCAGCAGTGGTTTAGTCAACTAGACTGCCATTTAATCAGCGGTGGCCACCACTTGCATATGGAAAATCCCTCCGATGTAGCTTTCGCTATTCGTCAATACATCAAGACAATTGTTTGAGCTTGTTCACTGTTTTTGATCATATTTGTTACGGCTAATGTTAAATTATTGTTATTTTAAACGCTGTATGAAACAATTGTTTAAAATTGTAGAGCATTCACTCTAAGTGGCGTTCTGCAGGGTCTGTTTCTTGTAAATTTAATAATAAAAATGACAGGCTGATTATACTTAATGTAACCAAATTGTTTAGGAGAGCTGCGTGGAAAAGGTTTGGCTAAATCGGTACCCTGAGGATGTTCCAGCAGAAATAGATCCCACTCGTTTTCAGTCCTTACTAGAGGTGTTTGAGCAAGGCGCAGCCAGATATGCTGATCGAGTTGCCTATATCAACATGGGGCAAGTGTTAACTTATCGACGCTTAGAAGAGCAGTCACGAGCCTTTGCTGCCTACTTACAAAATGAACTCAAATTGGAAGCCGGTGATAGAGTGGCTTTAATGATGCCTAACTTGCTGCAATACCCAATTTGTTTATTTGGCGCTTTACGTGCTGGCATGGTGGTGGTGAATGTTAATCCTTTGTATACACCGCGTGAACTAAAACACCAATTAAACGATAGTGGCGCTAAGGCGATTGTTATCGTGTCTAACTTTGCCCACATTTTGGAAGAAATCGTAGAAGAAACCGGCGTAGAGCATGTCATATTAACTCGCTTGGGTGACCAACTTTCGGCCACTAAACGCACTTTGGTGAATTTTGTGGTGAAGTACATCAAGAAAATGGTGCCTAAATACCACCTACCGCATGCCCAGTCTTTGCGTTATGTTTTATCCAAAGGCCAACATTTGCAGTACGTTCGCCCAGAAGTACACAGTGAAGATTTAGCCTTTCTGCAATATACCGGTGGTACCACAGGTGTTGCTAAAGGCGCGATGTTGTCGCACCGCAACATGGTGTCTAATCTACTGCAAGCGGAAGCGATTGTTGGCCCCTGTCTAGAAGCTGAAAAGGAAGTGGTGGTGACGGCTTTGCCGCTTTACCATATCTTTGCTTTAACCGCTAACTGTATGTTGTTTTTCTCCTTGGGCTGTCAAAACCTGTTAATTACCAATCCGCGTGACATTCCTACCTTTGTCAAAGAATTGAGTAAGGTTCCGTTCACCGCCATAACTGGGGTGAATACCTTATTTAATGCGCTGTTAAATAACGATGATTTCGCCAATTTAGATTTCTCAACTTTACGCCTTTCTTTAGGTGGCGGAATGTCAGTGCAACGCGCGGTTGCTGAGCGTTGGCAAAGCATCACCGGCACTCGTTTGATAGAAGGTTATGGTTTAACTGAATGTGCTCCCTTGGTAACGGTATGTCCTTATGATTTAGATGCCTATAACGGCAGCATTGGTTTACCTGCACCATCCACCGAGATTAAGCTAGTGGATGATAATGGCCAAGAAGTGGCAAAAGGCGAGTCTGGAGAGATTTTGGTGAAAGGCCCGCAGGTAATGCAAGGTTATTGGCAACGACCCGAAGCCACTGAAGAAGCGATGCCGGGCGGTTGGTTTGCCACCGGCGATATTGCCACCATGGATGAGCAAGGTTTTTTCCACATTGTTGATCGCAAGAAGGACATGATTTTGGTTTCTGGCTTCAACGTTTTCCCTAACGAGATTGAAGAGGTAGTGGCCAGCAACGCTAAGGTGCTAGAGGTAGCTGCTGTAGGGGTGCCTAATGACGTCAGTGGCGAAGCGGTTAAGGTGTTTGTAGTTAAAAAAGAAGATTCCCTCACCGAGAAACAACTGATCGAGTATTGTCGAGAGTTTTTAACGGCTTACAAAGTACCGAAACTGGTGGAGTTTAGAGATGAGCTTCCCAAGACCAATGTGGGCAAGATATTACGCAGAGCCTTGCGTGAACAGGGATAAACCGTAAAATGGTCGCATTATTCTATGCTATCCCTTAGGACGCCTTGATTTTGGCAGACGTAAATTTCGAAATGATAGTAACAGAGGCGCAGTTAGCGCCTTTGTTACGTTTATTAAATGAGCACGCGCCCAAGGTGCTAGCCATTGATACTGAGTTCGTTCGCACTCGTACTTATTACGCCCAGTTGGGGCTGCTACAGATATATGATGGCCAGCAGTGTTATTTGATTGACCCACTTGAATTAGATATGGCGCCGTTATGGCAAGCCTTGGCTCGTCATCATTGGGTACTGCATGCCTTTGGCGAAGATTTAGAAATTATTCAACGACTCAGTGGTCAATTTGGTGTAAGTGTATTTGATACCCAAATCGGTGCTGCCTTTTTGGGCCATGGCATTAGCCTAGGGTATCAACGCTTCATTGCCACAGAATTGAACATAGAATTAGATAAGGGGGAGTCTAGGACCGATTGGTTAGCCAGACCTTTGCGCGCCTCGCAATTGGAATACGCCGCTTTAGATGTGATTTATTTACTTCCCGCCTATTTAAAAATTAAGCAACAGTTGGAAGAACAGGGGCTTTATCAGGCCGCTTTGGAAGAAAGTTGTCGCTTAGCCGACTTGAAAAAACGGGTGCTTAATCAAGATGCCGCCTATCAAGATATTAAAAATGCCTGGAAACTTAATCCGCAGCAGTTAGCGGTACTAAAAACCTTAAGTGCTTGGCGACTACAACAGGCCATGAGCCGCGATTTAGCCATAAATAACGTGGTGCATGCCGATACCTTATGGACCTTAGCCCGTTACCAACCTAGCAGCATGGCGCAGTTGCAAAGTTTAGGCTTACCGGCGCAGGAGCTACGGATCCACGGTTCTCGCTTACTGAAGTTGATTAAACAGGCTCGGCTAACTAAAACTGCAGATTTCCCTCCCGCCATTAAACGCATTGTCGACTATCCCGGCTATAAAAAAGCCATTCAAGAATTGAAGAAAGTGGTAGCAGCGGTAGCTGAGGAGTCAGGCTTACCCGAAGATGTGCTGGCGAGTAAGAAGATGCTGAATCAATATTTATCTTGGTGTTGGAAAGAAAACCGGCAAGCAGAAGAGCTTCCTCTATTGCTTACCGGCTGGCGTCAGCCTTTATTTGCTAATCGCGTTGATCAGGTAGTGTAATATTCAACTCTAGTACGCTGATATCGTCAGTTTTGTTATCCAAGCTAACGCTAACTTGGTCAGAGTCGATATCAACGTATTTTTTGATCACTTCAATAATATCTTGTTTCATTGCCGGCAAATAATCGGGACCGCTACGCTGGCCGCGTTCATGAGCAACAATAATTTGCAGTCGTTCTTTGGCGGTTTGCGCCGTTTTAGACTGTTTTGTGGTGCGAAAGTAGTCTAAAAGAGACATTCTTATCCTCCAAATAGGCGGCTAAATAGGCCTTTTTTCTGTTCTTCCAAAAAGCGAAAATCGACATTTTCACCGATTAAACGGCTTACAGCGTCATCGTAGGCAAGACCAGCATCGCTGTCTTTATCTAAAATTACCGGTTCACCTGAGTTTGAGGCTTTGAGTACCGCGGGTGATTCAGGAATCACTCCCAATAGCGGAATGGCTAGGATCTCTTGCACATCTTCCACGCTTAACATATCGCCACGATTAACTCGCTCTGGGTTATAGCGGGTAAGCAATAGGTGTTCTTTGACCGGCTCTAGACCTTGTTCGGCACGCTGTGACTTGCTGGCTAACATGCCCAGTATACGGTCAGAGTCGCGTACCGAAGAGACTTCAGGGTTAGTGGTAACAATGGCCTCATCGGCAAAATACAAGGCCATAATGGCACCCGTCTCAATACCAGCTGGTGAGTCACATACAATGTATTCAAAGCCTTGAGCGGCCAAATCTTCCAATACTTTTTGCACGCCTTCTTTAGTCAGGGCGTCTTTATCACGGGTTTGTGAGGCCGGAAGAATGTATAAATTATCCGTGCGTTTGTCTTTAATTAGCGACTGATTAAGATTTGATTCGCCTTTTATCACATTGACAAAATCATATACTACACGACGCTCACAGCCCATGATTAGGTCTAGGTTGCGTAAGCCAATGTCGAAGTCGACGATTACTGTTTTAAAACCTTTGATTGCAAGGCCTGTGCCAATGGCTGCACTGGATGTGGTTTTACCAACACCGCCTTTTCCTGAGGTCACAACGATAATCTTAGCCATTATCTTTCCTTTATGAATGGGTTAACAAAGTTAACTTAAATTACCAAATACGATTTTCCGATCTTCAATTTGTATGCATTGCGGCAAATTAGCGTGTTCGGCTATTTGCTCATGCAGTACATAAACACCGGCAATTGAAATGAGTTCTGCTTGCAAGTTCTGGCAGAATATTTTGCTGTCTTTACGGCCACTGGCTCCGGCTATTGCTCGGCCACGTAAGGCCCCGTAAATATGAATGTTGCCGTCGGCTATTACTTCGGCTCCATTGCCTACAGAACCGATGATCACCAGGTCGGTGTTTTGCGCGTAAACCTGTTGGCCGGAGCGAATCTGTCCACGCACCACTTTACTGGGCATTACGCTTGGCGTTGCCGGTTTTTCTGGCTGCGGTTCAACGGGTTTTGCGGCGGCTTGCTGGGAGCCGCTGGTCATAACGGCTAAACCGGCGGCACGGGCCGCGGTTTTTTGCTGCTCGTTACTACATCCGGTCACGCCTACCAATACAAAATCTTGAGATTCGACCACATCTTTTAATTGGTTGAAATCAAAATTGCTGTCTACTTCACTAATGTTTACTACTATAGGAGCACAATTAAAAAATTGCGGCGCTTGCGCCACTTTTTCCATCAGCTTGTTATTTAATGACGTTAAGTCATTCTTTCCTAAGTAAACGACTGAAAGGGTGAAGTTTGTCCCTTTAAATTCTATTTCCTGTCCGGACATGAACAGTGGATTCCTTTTTTACATTTGTATACGAGCTATGACGCTACAGCATTTATTCTGATATAGTCTGCGTTTTAGCATAACCTGATCAGTACCTAGGATACTAACATTTTCATGTTCTGTGCAGTCTATAAAAGTCTCAAAAAACAGCAAACTTATCTCTATATTGAGAAGAAAGACGATTTTGCTAAAGTACCCAGTTCATTATTGGACTTAATGGGAGCTAAAGAGTTGGTGATGGTGGTGCCCAAACGTCCCACCAAGGATTTCGCTCGTGTCGAGATCACAGCCTTAGAAAAGGCTTTTAAAGAGCAGGGGTATTACTTACAGCTTCCTCCGCCACCAGAAAATTACCTCAAACAGCACTTAGCTGCTCAAGCTAAGGCTAAACAGCAATAAGGGGACAATACGTGAAGAAAATTATCAGTGCGGTGCTATTCTCTGCAGCCTTTTCATTACATGCTGAACCGGGCTTTGATAACTACGTAGAGCAACTTAAAGTAGAAGCGGCTGAACAAGGCATCTCGCAACAAACCATTGACGCCGCCTTTGCCAATACTCAGTTTTACCCTCGAGCGGTGAAGGCCGATAAACAGCAGCCTGAGTTTAAGCTCACCCTCGATACTTATTTACCTCGTGCGGTACCGGCGTGGAAGGTTCAGCAAGCTAGAGCCTTATATAAAAAACACTATCCCTTATTAAAAGAAATAGAAAAGAAGTATCAGGTGCAGCCACGCTTCGTGATTGCACTGTGGGGAGTCGAGTCTAACTTCGGTAAGTTTACCGGTAATTACAATGTGGTGTCGGCACTGTCTACCATGTCATTTGAAGGGCGCCGCGAAGCGTTTTTCAAAAAAGAATTGATGAATGCGCTGAGCATATTAGAGCAGCAGCATATTAGCCCGGCTGAAATGAAAGGCTCTTGGGCGGGGGCAATGGGGCAGGTGCAATTTATGCCAAGTTCGTTTTTAGCCTATGCTCAAGATTTTGATGGTGATGGCCATCGTGATATTTGGAATAGTACCGCCGACGCGTTGGCCTCTGCCGCCAACTATTTAGCGCAAAGTGGCTGGAGTAACGATTTAACTTGGGGGCGTCAGGTTAAACTACCGGACAACTTCGATGCTGAGTTATTTGGTTTATCAACCAGCAAACCTTTAAGTGAGTGGCAGGCTTTGGGAGTGCGCCGCTATGACGGCACTGATTTACCTACTCGTGATATTAGTGCCTCTTTGGTGCAACCCGACGACGCCCATGGCCGAGTATATCTGGCTTACGATAACTACCGAGTATTGATGAAGTGGAATCGCTCACATTACTTTGTGGCTGCGGTGGGCACCTTGGCAGACCGTATTTCTTATCCTCCGGTGTTTTAATATGTATCAGCATCTTGATCAGCAGGGCCAGTTGATTGACTTTCCTGCGGCTAAAGCGGTGTGTGTAGGGCAAAACTACCTAGAACATATGCAAGAAATGGGCGGAGCGCCGGTTAAACAAGCGGTGTTTTTTATTAAGCCTAATAGCGCCTTCGTTAACTTAGCCGAGCAATTGGTGATTCCGGCGAATAAGGGCGAGGTTCATTACGAGTTAGAACTGGCCTTATTGATTAAAAAGCCACTCAAAGATGCCACTATTGGGCAGTTGGATGACGCGGTTTGGGGTTATGCCTTGGCTTTGGATCTCACCTTACGTGATATTCAATTACAGTTAAAGCAACGCGGTCATCCTTGGGAGAGAGCCAAAGCCTTTGATAACAGCTGCGTGCTGAGCGCGTTTAAACCGCTTAATACTTTAGCTGAGTTAAATCAGGTTGAACTGGCATTAAGTCAAAATGGTAGCTTGAAACAACAGGGCAATACTTCACAGATGATCCGTAATCTGCAGCAGTTGTTATGTGAAGCTTCATCTTGTTTTAGTTTAATGCCGGGAGATGTGTTATTAACAGGCACTCCTGCAGGCGTTGGCCCGCTGCAAGTGGGAGACCAACTAGCGATGCGCGTCGCAGATATATCGGTAAATACAGAGGTAGTAGTAAGTGAGTGAATTAGGGTTTTGGCAGCAGAAGACGCTGGCGCAGATGACCGACCAAGAATGGGAGTCATTGTGTGATGGCTGTGGTAAATGCTGTTTGTCTAAACTTATCGATGAAGATACCGATGAGTTGTATTACACCAACA
>NZ_JBNKPP010000239.1:0-3055 GCF_050295395.1 Agarivorans sp. | reverse complement strand
GAGCCTATCTTGCTCCACCAAGAAGGCATTTTTACCATATTGGTCGGCTAGCTGCTTCACCGGCACAATGTGGTCGGTTTGGGCGGCGCTAGCCCAGTCTGCTCCTTCTTGCTCTTGGCTGCGATAAATCTTGACTCGCTGACCTCGCTGATTCACTTCAATGTCGGCTTTGGCTGTATGTTTATCGGCGAAAAACGTGTCTTTGGTGGCACCAAGGTCGCGTTTGGCTACCTTTTCTCGTTCAAACTTATCCGGCTTGCGCATGGCGTCGAGCTGTTGTTTGGCGCTGAGTACCTCGCCATTGGCTGCTACTGAGGGATAGCTAAAATTATTAATCTCTGCCCATACTCGTGAAGCGGTGATGCCGGTGCGGTTTAGCTTGAGTTTTTTGTGGCTAATAATGCTATCAAGCAAATTTAAGCCAATGGGCGTGACCAGCTGCTCAATGATGTTGGCGCCAGAGTCAAACTCAGCGTAGACCGTATTTAATACTTCAAGAGAACTGCGTTGGTCAAACAGCTCTATATCGATCAAGGTTTTGCTGGCCGCTAAGGGAGAGCAGCCAGCTAAACGTTGGGTAAGCTCTTCGCAGCTGAGTTCAGGAATGCGATAATCGGATTTTTCACTCATTGCGATTCCTTAAGCTGTGTGCTGCTGGGCTCTTACTTGCTCAATCATGGCAGAGGCTTGCTGACAGTCGGCGTCGATAAACTCTCCAGATTCAGACAAGTAACCTAAGTTAGCCATTTGTTTCAATACAATGGATAAGTTGAATAGGGCCCTAAATTCTTCCAAGTGCGCCACTGGTAATAATTTGAAGTCGAGCTTATGGGCAAATACATCGCTGTTGTTGGCGAGTTGTTGCATTCGCTGAGTTTGAATACCGTATTCAAAGCGGTCTAACAGCTGGCTGTAAGAGTTAACCAGCTCCGAGAAATAGCCACAAACATTGTCGATGGACTCGGCGATAACCTGTAATTGGCGTGGCTGAGCCTGCATTTTGCTTATCTCTTCGTTGACTCGTCGCTGCTCATCTTTGGCTCGTTGTAAGGATTCTTTAGCTTTCTTGCGTGAGAAGATCCCCAGAGTGAGTACCATGCCTAGAGTGTCTAACAAGCCCATTTGATTAAAATCGATGAGCATGATTTCTGATTTAGCGCGCACGCCGGTTTGGGTTTTTATTTCTAATATCTTGTCATCAAATAGCTCTTCGAAAGGTTGTCCGGCAACCACCACATTATGTAAGCGGCGCGACAGTTTCATAAATCGAGCAAAGTGTTGCTGATAGATATTGAGTTTAAATTGGTTAATTTGACTGACTTTTTGCTCGATATCGGCGGAAATTCGCCTGACTTCGCTCTCGTAAGTTTGCTTGGCCTTATCGTAACGCAGTTGAGTTTCGGCAATAATGGCTTCGGCTTCGTCGGCGTAGTGTTTACCGGTGAAGGCGTTCCATACTTTGGAGCAGGCTTTTTTTACAGAATCTACAGCGCTGGATACGGCGTCTTTCACTCGGCTACATACGCTATAAGCCCAGCGTTTCGCTCTACTAAACAATCCCATAGTTCAATCCTTATTAATCATGGCGTGACCTTCAGCCACCAAGTCATTCATTGCTAATACCCAGCGCTTTATCCGCTGAACTTGATAATTATCTAAAGCAAAAGCAGTCGCTAGTTGTTCGAGAAAGCTTTGCTCGTTGCTACAAATTTCGTCGTCTGCTAACAAAATGCCAAACAACTCCAGTAATACAATGCGTTGATGTTTCGCCTTCGATTTAGCCAAGACTTTGATGACTGATTCTATATTATCCTGCTTGCTTAAACGGTACTCATTTAGACCGCACTCATTAACAAAAGACATAAACACTTCTTGTTCTTCGGCTTTTTGTTCACCGTTTAAGCCCATAGCGTATTTGGCTAATTCTAAAAAATTCTTTTTCTCGCCAGCGTTGAGTTCTGATAAATACATTTGCGATCCTTACTGTTAATACGCTACTGCCACTTGTTCTACTTGTTTACCGTTTTCATCAAAACGATTTTCTATACGCTGTTCAATTTCACCGGCAGCATTATAGTGATATTCAAAAATGCAATTACCTTGCCCATCAAATTCAAGGCCTTGCTGAGCTTTGCCTGTTTCATCAAAATGCATTTGGTATTTAAGCTGCTCTCCAGCATAGGTATCACTGCGTTGTTTGAGTCCATTTTGATAGTGGATGTGGCTTATTTGTCCGCTGTGCTTGTCTTTAATTTTGGTGACCTTGCAGTCGCCTAATTGTTTTACAAAGTCATCGTTTTCAATAGTTAAGTCTTGATGCTTGGCTAGTTCGTTGGTCAGGCTAACTAAGTTGTCTGCGCGCAGGCTTTGTATTTGTGAGGTGAACTGTTCTAACAAGCTAAGTTTGGCTTGCTGCTGATTGAAGTCCGCGCTTTGGTTTAAGCTTTGTAACTTCTGTAAGTGCTGATTTAGCTCGGCTTGAGCCGCACTTTGTTGTTGCTGCAACTGTTTGCTGTGAGCGCTAAGCGCATCTTGTAGATTTAAGGCATGCTGTTGCGCTGAGGTGCTTAAGTCGTCACTGATTTGCTTAAGTTGTTCACTGTATTCAGTTTGCTGCTCACTCAGTTGCTCACTCAGTTGTTGGAGCCTTGCGTGTAGTTGCTGGCTAACTTCTGCTAGGCTTTGCTCGCCCTGATGTTGTAAATCTTTAAGCACTGCAAAATAGTCTGTCACTTGTTCGCTTAGTTGTTTAAGAGCTTGGTCTTGTTGTTGTTTATTACTATCTAATTGTTGCGCCAAGTCTGCTTTGGCCTCGGCTTGTTGCTGAGCGTTGGCTTGTTGATTAAGCTGCAAGCCTTGCTGAATACGCTGTTTTTGCTTGATAGAATACAGCTGTAAAAGCACCACTAAACTGGCACTGCCGAGCAGTGACCAAAAAAGCATTTCCAGAGTTATTTCCATTATATTTCCTTATTGCTACTCAAGGTTTTTAAAGTTCTACTATTTCCGTTTTAATATTCGATACTGCATCGCCAAAGCCCTTGAGCCAGCGATG
>NZ_JBNKPP010000238.1:0-33344 GCF_050295395.1 Agarivorans sp. | reverse complement strand
TGCATTATTACATTATTGCTGGCTACGTGCTGGTGGTGATTCAAACGCTGTTTGCCCCTAAACCGATTATTGCACTCGCCTACGATAGTGGCGGGGTCACCACTTCCACGGTAACCGTGCCTTTGGTCACGGCCTTAGGCCTAGGTTTGGCTGAAGCCGTACCGGGGCGCAGCCCGCTGATAGATGGTTTTGGATTAATTGCCTTTGCCAGTTTATTTCCCATTATTGCGGTACTGGCTTACGCGCAAGTGACTCATTTTTTAGCAAGATCGACTTTGTCTGGAGATGACGATGAAATTTAAATTAATACTCGCCTTCGTTGATGACCAAAAAACTAGCATGGTGTTGGACTCTGCTCGGGCCGCTGGCGCAACCGGTGCCACTGTCATTAACAATGCGCGTGGGGAAGGCGTGCATCGCAAAAAAACCTTTTTTGGGCTGAATTTAGAGGCTCAGCGTGACGTGCTGCTATTTGTGGTAGAGAGTCATTTGGCTAAACCTATTTTAAATACCATCAGCGCTGTAGCGGAGTTTGATCAAGAAGAAGGGCAGGGAATAGCCATTTTGCTGGATGTGGAAGAAGCGGTGGGGGTTGCTCACCAAATCAGAGCACTAACGCATAACAACATCATTGATGAATAAATCGTGGCTGTGAATAAATTGTGGTTGTCAACTAAAAAAAGCCTTGTTTTTGTGTATAACTTATTGGTGTGAAAGGTTTTATCCACACTTTCTGTGGATTAAAGTGTGTATGGAACTGCTGTGCGTGGCTATCTTTATGTTTTTTAAAGATTTTTATTGTTGAGCAAAAAAGAAGCTAATGGTGTTTTCGAGGCTGTTGATGGTATAGCAAAAGCGGATGAGTTGTTGGCTATGTTAGGCTGAAAAATAAAAACCCGGTTTTAAGACCGGGTTTTTATCAGTAGCTGTTAGGCTTTAGTCTGATCTGCCTGAATTGCAGTCAGTGCAATGGTGTAGACAATATCATCAACCAATGCACCGCGAGACAAGTCATTCACCGGTTTGGCCATACCTTGTAACATTGGACCAATACTGATGAGTTCGGCACTTCGTTGAACCGCCTTGTAGGTTGTATTACCGGTGTTTAAGTCAGGGAAAATAAACACCGTTGCTTTACCGGCAACAGGGCTGTCTGGTGCCTTGCTCTTGGCTACATTTTCCATGATTGCGGCATCGTATTGTAGCGGTCCATCAATTATTAGTTCTGGACGACGCTCTTTGGCAATCTTGGTGGCTTCACGCACTTTTTCAACATCTGAACCAGAGCCTGAACTACCTGTTGAGTAGCTGATCATCGCTACCCGAGGCTCAATGCCAAAGGCTTCTGCCGACTCTGCCGACTGAATCGCAATATCTGCTAATTGTTCAGCCGTTGGGTCTGGGTTGATCGCACAGTCTCCGTAAACCAATACTTGGTCGGGAAGTAGCATGAAGAAAATGGAGCTAACTAGATTATAACCAGGGGCCGTTTTAATTAGTTGCAGTGGTGGGCGAATGGTATTCGCTGTGGTGTTTACCGCGCCAGAAACCAAGCCGTCGACTTCATCGTTGGCTAGCATCATGGTGCCTAGTACCACGTTATCCTCTAGTTGCTCGGCAGCAACGACTTCGGTTAAACCCTTGCCTTTACGTAATTCAACCATCGGCGCCACGTATTTAGGACGAATGTCGACGGGATTTACGATTTCAACATTTTCACCTAATACCACACCTTGTTGGCTGGCGGTGCGTTGAATGATATCGGGGTTACCTAACAGCACTGGACGGGCAATGCCTCGTTGAGAACAAATCGCAGCTGCAGCAATGGTGCGAGGCTCTTCACCCTCAGGTAATACGATGCGTTTATTGGCGCTACGAGCCATTTCGGTTAGCTGGTAACGGAAGGCTGGAGGAGATAAGCGGCGAGCACGAGCGGAAATAGCGGTTAGCGACTCAATCCAGTGCTTGTCAATGTGGCCGGCCACGTAGTCTTGTACTAAATCAATGCGTTTAGAGTCATCTACTGGAATTTCAGCGTTGAAGGTTTGCAGCGCTAAAGACGTTTGCCAAGTGTTAGAATTAATTAACATCACCGGTAAGCCAGTAGCAAAAGCTCGCTCACATAGTTTTAATACTTGAGGCTCGGGTTGATAGCCACCAGTAAGTAATAGGGCACCGATTTTCACGCCATTCATTGCTGCTAAACAGGCTGACACAATAACGTCTGAACGGTCGCCTGAGGTCACCAATAGGCTGCCCGCATTGAAATGTTCAACCATATTAGGAATGCTGCGAGCACAAAAGGTAACGCGTCCAAGACGGGTATCCATGTCACCTTCATTAATGATGGTGGCATTTAAGTGTAAGGCTAAATCTTTGGCGCGAGGCGAAACCAAGGGCGCATTCCATGGAATACAACCTAGAATGCGCAACGGGCTTTTGCCAAACATTTGCAGCACTTCAAGGTTGGTTGAGTTGTCCGATTTATTATCGAACATTTCCGTTAGATCGGGACGAGTGATCTCGTGTTCATCAATTGGTGCGCCAACTTTGTTGATAATGCAGCCGATGATGCGTTTATTTTTTAGGCCGCCAAAGTTGTTACAGGCTATTTCCATGCGCTCTTTTAGCTGCTGAGAAGTATCACTACCTGGGTTGGTAACAAACACCATGTCAGCATCTAAAGCCTTGGCAATGCCGTAGTTTACATTGTTGGCATAAGGCGATTCGTGGGTTGGTACTAAACCCTCAACCACAACAATTTCAGCACCGCTGGTGCCTGAATTAAACCGAGCCACAATGCCTTCTAGCAAATCATCAACGTGGTTAGCACTGATAAGGTTTTCAGCATAGGCTTGAGTGAAAGGTTCTGGAGGGACGATGTTTGATGCTTCACGAATGATCGCAGTTGAGCGTTCAGCTCCTTTTTCGCGGCTTTTAGGCTGAGCGATTGGTTTGAAAAAATTAACGTTTACGCCATTACGCTCCATGGCGCGAACCATACCAAGACTGACGGATGTAACACCAACACCAACGCCAACTGGAATTAACATAATTGTACGAGCCACGGCTGTACCTCTTAAGTTAGGTTGTAGAACAAAGCTGGCGTTTATTGCCAGCTTTGATTGAAAGTAAGTTTATTGCGCTAGTGCAACGGCGTCTTGGGCTATCACCATTTCTTCATTGGTGGGGATAACTAAAATTGGACGGCTAGTACTAGTACCGATATTACCTGAATTACCGAAACGTGCGTCTAAGTTGGCTTGTTCATCAAGTTCAAAACCAAGCAGGGCAAGTTTCTCAATGGTAAGTTGGCGAACTAAGGCAGAGTTTTCACCAATACCACCAGTAAACACTAAGGCATCTAGCTTACCGTCCATTGCAGCTGCGTATGACATAATGCTCTTAGCTAAACGGTAGCAGAACACATTCATGGCGCGAACCGCAGATTCTTTACCTTCTGCATAACCATCTTCCGCGAAACGGCAGTCGCTGCTGACTTCAGTTAGGCCCATTAGACCAGACTGCTTATGTAGCATGTTGTTGACTTCTTTTAAGGTGTAGCCTTCGCGGTCAACCAAGTGGAAAATAATGGCTGGGTCAATGTCGCCACAGCGAGTGCCCATTACTAGCCCTTCAAGAGGCGTTAGACCCATACTGGTGTCAAAGCTCTTACCATTTTTAACCGCACAAATTGAAGCTCCATTACCCAAGTGAGCAGTAATCACATTGGTTTCTTCTACTGGCTGGTTGAGCATTTTAGCGGCTTCGCGAGAAACGTAGAGGTGGCTAGTACCATGCATACCATAACGGCGGATACCTTTTTCGCGATACAGTTTGTAAGGTAGGGCGTAAAGGTAAGAGCTTTCAGGCATAGTTTGGTGGAACGCTGTATCAAATACGGCAACGTGTTTCTGCTGAGGGAAACACGCAATCGCTGCGCGAATACCGATTAATGCAGCTGGATTATGCAACGGCGCTAGGCCTGAACACTCTTCAATTCCTTGAATTACACTTTCATCAATGATTGCAGAACGGGTGAATTTCTCTCCACCATGAACGATACGATGGCCTACTGCCACAATGTCGTTTAATACTTCAGGATTGGCTTCTAAAATATTTTTTACAATAAATTCGATGGCTTCGCGGTGGGCAGAGTACGCGCCTAAGCTAGACTCGTTTTTCTCTCCGTGACTTTTCCATTTAATGCGTGCATCTTCCAAATTAAAACATTCGGCCAAACCTGAAATAATCTCTTCGCCATTTTCGGCGTTAAGCACTGCAAATTTAAGAGAAGAGCTTCCACAGTTTAGGACGAGTACCAGCTTGTTGCTCATTTATAGACACCTGTTGTTGAATTGGTTCAATTATAGACAGCGAAGACAAAACGTTGAAGATTAAGAGACACGTTTTGGCTCTATATTTTCGTCTCAAACTAGGTGATCTAGATTTACCTAGTTCCTCGGTCTCAATCAGGCTACACTTAAAGAGTGAGCTGATATATATAAAAACCGTTTGTTTGATCTATGATAACTGAAAGCGAATTTCATTTATATATGTCATACTAATAACTCAGTAAAAATGTAAAAAAATTACTAATTTATTGGTTTAAGTCAATTTTAGGTCGCGAGGTGCTCTATGGGCAAATTTTCAGAGATGGTCAGAGATGGCCGTGAGTACATGAAGCGTTGGCCTCAGCAGCGTGTCTTGGCCCCCATGTTTCCTGAAAATCGCGTTATCTTAGCGACATCCTTAGCGATGAAAACTATGCCAGCAGTTGCGGTGGTGACAGTAATGATGCCGTATATGGCTAATTTGAATGAAATATTACCACAATCTATCATGATGGCGATGGTGATCTTCTTAATGCCTTTACATGGTTTATACTGGCTAGGTAAGCGGGCTAATTCACTTTTGCCACCTAGTTTGGCAATGTGGTATCGTGACTTGCATCACAAATTGTCCGAGGCTGGTGAGCAGGCTTTACCCGCAGCCACCCAGCCCCGTTACGCTGAATTAGCCGATTTATTAGCTAAGGCGTTTAAAAGGTTTGATAAAAGCTTTGTATTTAGTAAAGGCTTGGATAGCTAAACTCGTTGATATAATTGTAATACAAACTCAAAGTCCATATTGAACACAGTTTCGTTAGCTAGCCACTGTTCAAGTTGCTGGTTCTTCTTCCAGGCGAATGGCGTCATTGCTGCTAAGTCCTGCATTTCTTGATGATTGAGCTTCACTTGTTGGCTTATTTTTTGTTGATTTAGTAACTGCCATCCGGGCATTGTTTCTGCTTGCTCTGGGTGTTCTTGAGGCTCTTTATAAAGTTGCTTGCGCAGTTGCCAAAGATGCTTGGCTCCTGGAATAACTTTGAGCAAGTAGGCATTGGCACGGCACACTCGAAGTAGTTCTTTGGCATCACTCGGGGCGAAAATCCGCACCACGCAGTCGATACTTTGGTCGGCAAGCGGCAGGCGATGATTACTTGCCACAAAGAACTGCGCTTGTTTACAGCGCTTGGCGGCCATTTTTATTCCATCTTTAGATATATCGATACCGATTACATCGCTTACTTGAGCTTGCTGTTGGAAGAGTTGCTGGGTGTAATAGCCTTCACCACAGCCAATATCTAATAGCTGCTTTGGCGCCAAGGGAGCCAGCTGTTGATTGATGGCATCCGCTAAAAAAGAAAAGTGGCCTTGATTTAAAAAACAGCGGCGGGCTTGTAGCATCGCTTTGCTATCGCCAGGGGTTTTTGAGTGCTTATGTTGTACCGCGAGTAGATTGGTATAACCTTCTTTAGCCTGATCAAAACAATGGCCATTGTTACATGACCACTGTTGATTTTGCTTGCTAAGCTGGGCTTGGCAAATAGGACAAATTAATATTGATGAAGAAATATGCTTGGTCTCTTAATAAATCACTTTAGAGTGATATTGTTGCAAAATGGCTTTAATTTTTTCCATGGTTTCTTTAGTGGGGGGTTTAACCCCGGCCAACGGATAGTCTTCTCCGAGCGCTGTCCATTTATGCTTGCCTAACTCGTGATAGGGGAGTAATTCGATCTTTTCTACGTTATCGAAAGGCGCCAGAAACTCGCCTAGGTCGTGAGCCGATTGCTCGTCGTCGGTAAAGCCCGGAACAATGACATAACGAAGCCAGGTTTTTTGCCCTATTTTATGTAGATAGCGAGCAAAATCTAAGGTTCGCTTGTTGCTTACGCCAACTAACTCTTGGTGAACATCATCGTGAATTTGCTTGATATCTAGCATCACTAAGTCAGTGACGTCCAGTAGTTGGTCAATCACTTCGGTATGTTTGCGCACATAACCGTTGGTATCGAGACAAGTATGGATCCCTTGCTCTTTACAGGCGCGGAATAAATCACGAACAAACTCAGCTTGTAAGATCGCTTCTCCACCGCTGGCGGTCACACCGCCACCGCTGGCATTCATAAAACGTCGGTATGGCGTAAGGTCATTCATCAAGTCGTTAACGCTAACTTCTTTACCGTCGTGTAAATCCCAAGTATCGCGGTTATGGCAGTATTGGCAGCGCATAAGGCAACCCTGCATAAATACAATAAATCGGATCCCCGGTCCATCAACGGTTCCGCAAGACTCTGTAGAATGAATACGCCCAAGTTTTGACATGTGTTTCTCCAAAAAAAAACCTTGCCTAAATAACTTAGGCAAGGTCCATTATAACCGCAGTCTGCTAGTAAGCAGAACTACTTAAGGCGAGATTAGATACTTTGAGTGAAAGTACGAGTAATCACGTCTTGTTGTTGCTCAGCGGTAAGCGAGTTAAAGCGCACTGCGTAGCCAGATACACGAATGGTTAGCTGAGGGTATTTGTCAGGATTTTCCATCGCATCTACCAACATTTCACGGTTCATCACGTTAACGTTAAGGTGTTGACCGCCTTCTACATCAGCATTGTGGTAGAAGTAACCATCCATTAAGCCTGCTAGGTTAGCTTTTTGAGTCTCGTCATCTTTACCAAGTGCGTTTGGCACGATAGAGAAGGTGTAAGAGATACCATCTTGAGCGTTAGCAAAAGGTAGTTTAGCAACTGAAGTTAATGATGCTACCGCACCTTTCTCATCACGGCCGTGCATTGGGTTTGCGCCAGGAGCGAAAGGAGCACCAGCTTTACGACCATCAGGAGTAGTACCTGTTTTCTTACCATAAACCACGTTAGAGGTGATGGTGAGTACAGACTGAGTTGGGATCGCGTTACGGTAAGTTTTTAACTTACGGATTTTATTCATGAAACGTTCAACCAAGTCAACAGCAATGCTGTCTACACGGTCATCGTTGTTACCAAATTTAGGGTAGTCACCGTTAATTTCAAAATCAACTGCGATGCCGTCTTCGTCACGAATTGGTTTCACTTCGGCGTATTTAATAGCAGAAAGTGAGTCAGCAGCAACAGATAAACCAGCAATACCACAAGCCATGGTACGACGAACGTCACGGTCATGAAGAGCCATCAATGATGCTTCATAGCTGTATTTGTCGTGCATGTAGTGGATGCAGTTTAGTGCGGTCACATATTGTTCTGCTAACCAGTCCATGAAGTGGTCTAGACGATCCATGATGTCTTGGTAATCTAGGACTTCAGAAGTTACTTTTTCAGTTACTGGACCAACTTGAATTTTTAACTTCTCATCCATACCGCCGTTCATGGAGTACAACAAGGTTTTTGCTAAGTTGGCGCGAGCACCAAAGAACTGCATGTGTTTACCAACAACCATTGGAGATACACAACAAGCAATAGCGTAGTCATCGTTGTCGAAATCGGTACGCATTAGGTCATCGTTCTCATATTGAATTGATGAGGTATCGATAGACACTTTGGCACAGTATTTCTTGAAGTTAATAGGTAATTTCTCTGACCAAAGAACTGTAATGTTTGGCTCAGGAGAAGGACCCATTGTGTATAAAGTGTTCAAGAAGCGGAAAGCTGTACGGCTTACTAGAGTACGACCGTCAACACCCATACCACCGATAGATTCAGTTGCCCAGATTGGGTCACCAGAGAACAAATCATCGTATTCAGGAGTACGTAGGAAGCGAACCATACGAAGTTTCATTACTAAGTGGTCAACAAGTTCTTGTGCTTCTTGCTCTGTTAAAGTACCAGCAGCTAGATCGCGCTCAATGTACACGTCTAAGAAGGTAGTAGTACGGCCAAAAGACATCGCCGCGCCGTTTTGTGATTTAACTGCAGCTAGGTAGCCGAAGTAAGTCCACTGTACCGCTTCTTTTGCATTTTCAGCAGGACGAGAAATATCACAACCGTATTTGGCTGCCATTTCTTTAATTTGAGCTAGTGCACGGTGCTGCTCGCTAATTTCTTCGCGTAAACGAATAGTGGCTTCTAAATCTTGACCAGCTACTAGGTCTTTTTCTAGTGAGCGGTGTTGTTTAACTTTATCAGCCATTAGGTAGTCAATACCGTAAAGTGCTACACGACGGTAGTCACCAATGATACGTCCACGACCATAAGCATCAGGTAAACCAGTTAAAACACCTGATTTGCGACATTTCATGATGGCGCCAGTGTATACGTCAAACACACCTTGGTTATGGGTTTTGCGGTATTCACTGTAGATTTTATTTACAGTTGGATCTAGTTCGCGATTGTAAGCTTTGCAAGAACCTTCGATCATACGAATACCGCCGTTAGGGATAATCGCACGTTTCAGAGGAGCATCAGTTTGTAGACCAACAATTTGTTCTAGACCCTGGTCAATGTAGCCAGCATCGTGTGCAGTGATGGTTGAAATTACTGAGGTATCGAAGTCAACCGGCGCGTGGGTGCGGTTCTCTTCTTTAATGCCTTCCATAACTTTTTCCCAAAGCTTATCCGTCGCTTCGGTCGCACCCGTTAGAAAGCTCTCATCGCCTTCATAAGGAGTGTAGTTAGTTTGAATAAAGTCACGAACGTTAACTTCATTTTGCCATTCGCCGGCCTTAAAGCCTGCCCAGGCACTAGCAAAAACATCGTTCTTCTCTGCCATTTCTTGTCCCACCTATAAGTTGGTATACAAATGAATATTCTATGGTTCAGACAATAGCACCTAAGGTGCTATCTCCAGCTCTTGGAACAAGTATAGTGCTTGTTCCAAGAGGTATTACTTTAAAACTGTAACAGGGCTGGAATACCGTACTTACCTTCCAGCATACCTACGGCTAACATTGCCGCTGCACAGATAATTAACACAACAGTTGGAATCACAATGCGGTCTAAAGAACTTAACTTCTTAGGACGTTCTTTATCGCCAATTAAGCCGTTGTTATCTAGTAACATTGTAAGAGCCCACGCTAGCACAGGGTTGGTTACCATCGCGGCAAAAACACAAATACCAGCAGATTGTGAATCTTTAGAGTCTTTAATCATCTGCATACCCGCTTCTAGTAGTGGCAATGAAACACCTACTAATAATGCGATCCGCATAACCGGTGGCCATACTGCCGCATCCATTGGGTAGCCAATAATGGCAATCAGCATAACTAAAGAACCCAGTAAGATAGCGCCGCCAGGGATAGGGCGTTTAGCGATTGCAGCAGGAATCATGTATGTACCCCAGCTTGAGGTAATGTTACCACCGCCTACCGCTGTACCTACCATTTGACGAATTGAGCACATGGTCATGGTGTCATCCACATCCATCAATACGTTTTCGGTTTTTTTCGGGTAGTTTAATTCTTGGAAAATTCGGTGACCTAGGAAATCTGGTGACCACATAGCTACAGCTAAGATTGCAAAGGGTAGCGATGCAATAAAGTGCTGTAGGTTAGGCAAGCCTAATTGCCAACCTTGTTCAGTTGAACCCCACCAGTAAACAGGGTTTAAGTTAGGTAAACCAGGTTGAGTGGTAAAGTTTAAGTCAAAACCTGCGCCTGCTAACATGGCAACAACGAAGCCTGTTACCGCACAAAGAGGAATTGCCAACCAGCGTTTGCCTAGCTTAGCCAACACTGCATAAACGATAACCGTGATGGCTAATACAATCAAAGCAATATAGCCCAAGTCGCCCGCAGCAATGCCTTCAGCTTCATTGGTTAGTCCGTTTGACCAAGCGATTAAAGAATCAATTTGGCTAACTGAACCGGTGAAACCTAAGAAAACCAGTAGGCCGCCAGCTACACCCTCACTAGTGAGGTTAACTAAGCGTGATCCGCCTTTAATTGCACTTAAGATTAAACCAAATACACCAATTAAGAGCGCAAGGGCAAGCGGGTGAGCACCAGCCATAGCAATCATGAAAATCATTGGAATCATGGGGCCGTGGTTACCGGCGAGATTGGCTTTAGGGTTGATAAAACCAGAGGCTAAAATACAGAACAAAAAGGCAGGAATAATCATTTCCACCCGAGCCACTTCAATCGCGAAGTCGATACCGAGGTTAATATCCCATTTCTCTGAGAGGCCAGCGGCCCAAGCCATCATTACCGCAGAATACATCGCGATAATACCAATGGTACCGGCGATCGCGGGTACTAAATCTTCTATCTCAAAACGGAAGTCTCGACCCGGTAGGTTTAAACCGAAGCGACGAGGCTTCATTATTTGTAGTTCATGGTCTAAATAGTCTGAACGAGAGGCGAATTCTGATGCTGGGCGGTGGGCTTCTGAATAGCTTAGCTCTTCTTCGTTTTGAGACTGTTGATTGTTACTAGACATAGTTTCCTCAAAAAACAAAAATTAAAACTAGTTAATCGCAGAGCTTTGCTTATGTGCTAGGCCTGAGATCCATCTCACTTGCGATAATCGTCTCAATCAGACGAACAACTTAAGGAATAGTGAGTTTATCAACTTTGTCATGTCAGGTGCCGTTTAGCCGAAAGTTCGCCCTACAGTATCAATTAAACATGATAAAAGTACCAAGTTTATCTATTGATGTGGTGGCGTGTTGTTTAGAACGAACCAAAATGGTAATTACACCATTTTGTCACTAAATCGTTACCTGTCACTTTAGTTAGCAAAATTGTAGCAAAGTATGGCCATTTTTAAGTTTGATCCTAGTCAATAAATGCCAAATATTTGTAATTTTACTACCTTTTTGCCGCTCATGAGCCAAATATGCCCAAGTAATATTAGTAATTTTGTAATTTACTTACTAAAAAATGGATAAGCAGACTGGGACATGGATCACTTAATTTGGCTAAGATTTGGCACCTAGTTTACAGCTTGTTAACATTATTTGCAGCCTTGCCCATTTGCTGTTTTTAATCAATTAGTAGCCTGGTTAATCACGCTACAATCAAGGAAATGAAATTTAATTCGTCTCTTGGCCGTTTATGAGCGTATCTATGCAGTAAGCTTGAATATAAAGATGCTGATAAAATGCCTTAATAGGGTGTTTTGTAATCATAAGCGGTCTAATTGCCCCATAAAATGTTGAGTTTTGTCTTTCTCGGTGGTACTTTTTCTGGGGTTAGACGTGTAACAAATTTTTTAACATCAAAAAATGTGCCTCGGGAATTAGGCTAGGTTGCTTCGGCAATCTTTAACAAGGTAAAACAAAATGAACAGTGATGTAGCCGCACTAGAGGCATCGAATATCCATAAAGTCTTTGGCGATAACGAAGTGCTCAAAGGGATTGACCTTACCGCCAATAAAGGTGATGTGATTTCTATCATTGGCTCTTCCGGTTCCGGTAAAAGCACTTTCCTACGTTGTATGAACTTGTTGGAAATCCCCACTCAAGGCGATATTTTGTTGCATGGTGAGCAAATTGGCTTTAAACATATGCGCAACGGCGAGAGACAGCCGTCAGATAATCGTCAAGTTGAGCGTATCCGAGCTCGCTTATCAATGGTGTTCCAGGGCTTCAATCTTTGGTCGCATATGACCGTCTTAGAAAATATTATCGAAGCACCAGTTCACGTTTTAGGTATTCCTAAAAAGGAAGCGCTTGAACAGGCTGAAAGTTTACTAGAGCGCGTGGGTTTATATGATCGTAAAGATTACTACCCAGCACATATGTCTGGTGGGCAGCAACAGCGAGCGGCAATTGCGCGCGCTTTGGCGATGAACCCTGAAGTTATGTTATTTGATGAGCCTACCTCTGCTCTCGACCCCGAATTAGTAGGTGAGGTGCTTAAGGTGATGCGCAGCCTCGCCGAAGAAGGGAGAACCATGCTAGTGGTGACTCATGAAATGGCATTTGCTCGAGATGTTTCAAATAAGGTGCTGTTTTTGCACCAAGGCATTGTTGAAGAGCAAGGTTCGCCGAAAAAAGTATTTGAAAATCCAGATTCAGAGCGCATGCAGCAATTTCTTGCGCCTAAGTATTAAAATCCAATAAAGGGAAGACAAGCGTTAACCCGCTTTATGCAAACAACACGGAGTAATAAAATGAAAAAAACACTAGTTGCGATGATGAGTGCTTTGGCAATGGCTAGCACTGCTGTAGACGCTAAAGATTGGGATGTGGTGCGTTTAGCCGTCGATGTGCCTTACGAACCTTTCGAATATAAAGCACCTGATGGTACCTTAACTGGTTTTGAGATCGATTTAGGTAACGCAGTTTGTGAAGAAATGAAAGTTAAGTGTGAGTGGGTAGTTCAAGCTTGGGATGGCATTATTCCTGGCCTGCTAGCACGCAAATATGATGCGATTTTCTCTTCAATGTCAATTAATGAAGAGCGTGCCAAAAAAGTACTCTTCTCTGAAGCGTACTACAATACCCCAACCGGTTTCTTCGGTCCTAAAGCTAGCCAAGTTGACCCTGCCAACCCTGATACTCTTAAAGGTTTAGTTGTGGGCGCTCAGCGCGGTACCATTCAAGATACTTACGCTACTGAAAACTACAGCAAAGTAGCTGAAATCAAGCGCTACACTACCGGTGATGATCTCATTAATGACTTGCGCGGTGGCCGTTTAGATGTAGTGGTTCTCGATTATCCAGTGGGTATGAGTACTATTATTGATGTAGAAGGCGGCGACGCATACAAAGTGTTAGGCGATAACGTTCAGTTAGGCGAAGGCGTTGGGGTTGCTGCCCGTAAACGTGACAAAGACCTGATTGAAATGTTTAACAAGGCTTTGGCAACAGTTAAAAGCAATGGCACTTACGATAAAATCAATGACAAGTACTTTGATTACAGTATTAAAAAGTAAGGCTTGCACTACCATTAACCCGAGCTAAGCTCGGGTTAACTTTTTAAGAGACTCACTATGTTAGATCTGCACGGCTACGGCCCCTCAATATTTATTGGCGCGATCCTCACCATAGAAGTGGCGTTTTTATCGTTGGCGGTGGCATTGGTGCTGGGGATGTTGGCGGCCGTAGCGCGTTTATCAAAAAACAAGTTTGCCAACGCGATCGCTGTCGCTTATACCACAGTGATTCGTGGGGTGCCTGATTTGGTACTAATGCTACTGATTTTCTTTGGTGCCCAGATTATGATGAATAATCTATCTGATTGGTTATATGCGACATTTGAAATTGATTACTACATCAATATTAATGAGTTTGTTGCTGGGGTAACCACCATTGGCTTCATCTTTGGCGCTTACATGGCCGAAACTTTCCGTGGCGCATTTTTAGCTGTTGATAACGGCCAGATAGAAGCGGGTAGAGCTTATGGTATGAGTGCTATACAAGTGTTTCGCAGAATTACCGTGCCGCAAATGATGCGCCATGCCATACCTGGTATAGGCAATAATTGGTTGGTATTGGTTAAAACTACCGCTTTAGTTTCTGTGATTGGTTTAGCCGACATGGTGCGCCTAGCTAAAGAAGCAGCGGGTGCGGTGCACGAACCTTTCTTATTTTTTATTCCGGTCGCCTTTGTTTATTTAGCGCTTACCAGTGTTTCAGAGATCTTCCTCAAACGCTTGGAAATCCGTTTTAGCGCCGGTACGGTAAGGTCTTAATCATGTACGAAACCATCGAGAGCTTACTCGCAAACAACGAAATTTTTACCCTGACAACCTTAATCGGTTATTGGGATGGCTTGGTAATGACAGTTCAGCTGGTATTTCTATCGTTGATTATTGGCTTAATGCTGGCGATCCCCTTGGCGATTCTTCGAACTTCAGATAACTGGTTTATTAATCGTGGTGTTTGGCTGTTTACCTACGTATTTAGAGGTACTCCCTTACTGATACAGCTATACATCATTTATTACGGGGTGACTTATATCGAAGGGATCCAAGACTCCATGTTTTGGCCCATCGTAAAGGACGCTTTTTATCCTTGTTTATTAGCCTTTGTACTTAACACTGCCGCTTATACTACGGAAATTTTCCGAGGGGCTATTGTTGCGACTCCCCGCGGGGAGATTGAAGCCGCCAAAGCCTACGGTATGTCAAATGCAAAAGCGATGCGCAGAATTATTCTACCCAGTGCTTTGCGTCGAGCGTTGCCTGCTTATAGTAACGAGGTGATTTTTATGCTGCATGCTAGCTCTATCGCCAGCGTGGTGACTATTATCGATTTAACAGGTGCGGCGCGTGATGTATACGCGCGTTTTTATGCGCCATTTGAAGCATTTACTTTTGCCGCGTTAATTTATTTATCGGTAACTTTTATGCTGGTTTATGGCTTTAAGCAGTGGGAAAAGCGTTGGCATCGCCATTTACGACCACTTAGTTAAATAATTAGTTAAATTAAAGTTAGGGGCTTCGGCCCCTTCTTTGTCACCAACCTTTACTAAAGGCAAAATATGCTGACTCTTTTGAAAAATGCTCAGGTGTATGCCCCAGAGTCTTTAGGATATAACGACCTGTTATTGGCCAACGACAAAATCGTCGAAATTGCACCTAGTATTCATTTAGACACTAATCAAGATATTGTTAAGGTTCGAGATCTAGCTGGGGCCATTGTGGCGCCGGGCTTTGTGGATGCCTTGGTTCATTATACCGGCGGTGGAGGCGAAGGCGGCTTTGCTCATCGTACCGCGGAGCTTAATTATCAAGATGCTATTGCTAGTGGTGTCACCACCATGGTAGGTGCTTTGGGCACCGACAGTATTACTCGAACACCGGTGCAAGTGCTAGGCAAGGCGAGGGAGCTGAGCGCGCTTGGCCTTAGCTGTTATTGCTACACAGGCTCATATCATTTGCCGGTGAAAACCATTACCGGCTCGGTAGAGCAAGATATAGTACTGATCCCTGAAATGATTGGGGTGGGGGAAATTGCCATTTCCGACCACCGCGCCAGCCAAGCTTCACTGCAGGCCTTTATTGAATTGGTCGCCGAGGCGCGGGTGGCTGGTTTGTTAGCGGGCAAGAAAGGCATTAGTTTCTTTCATGTTGGCGATGGTAAACGCAAGCTGGAGATGTTGCGCGACATAGTCAAACATTCAGATATTCATATTTCTCAGCTCTACGCCACACATTGCAATCGTAATCAGGCTCTTTTTGAAGACGCGCTAGATTTTCTGCAACAAGGTGGTGCGATAGATTTCACCACCAGTACTATTCCGCAATTTATAGAGGAAGGAGAGCTGAGCTGCGGTCAGGCGCTTAAAACAATTTTAGATAAGGGCTTGGATTGGCAAAGGGTGAGTTTTAGCTCCGACGCTAATGCCAGTTTACCCTTGTTTAATCGGGCGGGAGAGTTATGTGGAATGCAAGCGGGTCAGCTAAGCAGTTTGTACCAAGCCGTATTGGAGGCCGTTAAGCATTATCAAGTGCCGTTAGCGGTAGCTTTATCGGTGATCAGTAAAAACCCGGCGCAGATATTGGGTTTAAAAAATAAGGGCCAGCTAGCTGCAGGCTTTGATGCTGATTTGGTTTGCTTACATGCAGACACACTGCAAATTAAACAGGTTATTGCTAAGGGCAAAACCATTTGGCGAGCTGAATAAGCCGCCTGGCTCGTTTTTAGTGTAGTGCTAAGGCATAATAGTTCCTCTTTGCATATTTCAGAAGTTGCTCTATGACGTTTAAAGGATTTACGACTCAGCTAGTGCATTGTGACCGCTTAGCTGGAGTGGAAGAGGGAGCGGTTCATGCACCCATTCATAATTCGGTGCCCTATGCTTATGCTGCTACTCAAGACTTAGTAGACGTATTTCAAGGGAAGCAGTACGGCCATGCTTATGCTCGGCAATCTACCCCCACCTTAGATTTTTTGCAGCGCAAAATAGCGCTGCTGGATGACAGTATCTCTTGTTTGGTTTTTGGTACCGGTATGGCAGCCATCGGCACGGTGTTTTTAACCCTGCTGAAGGCCGGCGACCACATTGTGGCCAGTCGCTTTTTGTTTGGTAATACCAGCAGTATTTTTGGTACTTTAAAGGGCTATGGTATCGAGGTGACACTGGTAGATGCGACCAGCAAACAAGCTGTAGCAGAAGCTTGCCAAGCCAATACTAAAATGGTGTTTGTTGAAACCATTGCCAACCCCGCTACTCAAATTGTGGACCTACAGGGGATTGGCGAAGTTTGTCAGCAGCGCGGCCTTGTTTATGTCATCGATAATACCCTTACTTCTTCGTATTTATTTCAGCCTAAGTCGGTGGGCGCCAGCTTAGTGGTTACTTCTTTGTCTAAGTATTTTGGTGGCCATGGCAATGCGCTGGGCGGCTCGGTTAGCGATACAGGCTTATTTGACTGGTCGCAGTACCCTAATATTTTTGAGTCCTATCGTAGTGGCGATCCCAAAATGTGGGGTATCAACCAAATGAAAAAGAAAGGCTTGCGTGATTTTGGTGGAGCCTTAAGTTCGCAGATGGCACATGTGCTGTCGATGGGCGCCGAAACAATGGCGCTGCGCATGGAACGCCAATGCGCTAACGCTTTAGCTTTAGCTAAGATGTTAGAAGCTCACCCTAAGGTGGCTAAGGTATATTACCCAGGTTTAGCTAGCCATCCTCAGCACCAGCGGGCGAAGCAGTTATTCAAACACTTTGGTGCCTTAATTAGCTTCGATTTAGTCGATGGGATTGATTGTGCGGCCTTCCTCGATAAAACGCAGTTGGTATTAAATGCCACCCATTTAGGCGATAACCGGACTTTGGCCCTACCGGTGGCTCAAACCATTTATTATGAAATGGGCTTGGCCGGACGACAGGCCTCGGGCATCAGCGAAACCATGATTCGCTGCTCTATTGGCATAGAAGATGGCGAAGATTTGTTGAGAGACTTTGAGCAGGCGCTGGCTCAGTTTTAATCTCTTGTGAAAGAAAGCCTTGGTATTCCAAGGCTTTTTTATTAGGAGAAACAATGGCTAAATACTTGTGGTTAATCCGCCATGGCAAATCACGTTGGGATCAGCCCAACCTAGCAGATAGGCAGCGCGCCTTAGCGCCAAGAGGTCAAGCCGCGGCCAGTTTAATGGCGCGCCACTATGCGGCTGAGTTTGCCCAGCTGCAATTGGTGCATCACTCCCCGGCCGCTCGTTGTGAACAAACCCTACAGTATTGGCTGGCGCAACGTCAGGTGAACTTAGATTCGGCGCTAGAGCTTGATTTAAAGGTCCTCAGTCAAGAAGCCTTATACAGTTTTAATTGGGCCGATTTACTGTTGCATATTCAGGGGCTTTCCGAGGCCCATAGTAAAGTGGCTTTGGTGGGGCATAACCCTGCCTTGTTGGAGCTGGTGGAATATTTAACCGGCCAAGACCTAGTTAAATTTCCTACTGCAAGTATTGCGGTTCTCAGTACCGCCAAAGCGTGGTCGGCGGTGGGACAGCATGACGCGCAACTGGCGCTGTTTGATAGCCCGAAACGCTTAGCCGCTAGACTAAATTGCTCACTGTGAACTTAAGGTGAGTTTGCTTGAAATATTGTCATTAAAATTCTGAAACAATTTCATACCAAGGCGGCGCTTGTGATGCTGAGCACAGGGTTTTGTCTAAGCGATTTGAAAGATTGTTCTGTAAATTTATTAATATTAAAGTTTTCATCTATCTTGTTCGTCTTTTTTAGTCTGATTATATGAGGTGATGATGGCAGTATTGGCGCTTTCAGAAGATTGGTGGTTAAGTTCTCCTCAGCACCCGCAGCTTAACTTACCTTGTAAGATGCCGCTGGATAATTATTCCGTTTTGCTTGAGGCTGGATTAATTGATGATCCCTATCAGCAGTGTAACGAGAGTAAGGTGCAGTGGGTCGCCAAAGCCGATTGGTGCTTGAGTCATGAATTTGAACTAGAGCTGGCGCAGCTCGATAAGGACTTTATAGAACTTAAGTTGAGCCGTTTAGATACGGTGGTTGATGTTTATATTAACCAACATAAGCTGGCGAGCTGCGACAACATGTTCCGCTTATGGCGCTTCGATATTAAGCCATGGCTAAAAGCGGGGCGAAATCAACTACAGTTATACTTTCATCGCGCCGATGTGGCCGCCCAACAGCGCGCTGGAAAACTGCCCTTTGTGGTGCCCTCATCCATGAGTAACAATCAAGTACCGTTTATGAATAGCTTGCGTAAAACCCAATGTCACGCAGGTTGGGATTGGGGTATTTGTTTAATGGTGAGTGGCGTTTATGAGACTCCACAAATCTGTTTTAATCAGCAAGCTCGCTTGTTAGCTACCCAAGTCGAGCAACATTGGTCGGCAGACGGAGTAACGCTGCACCTTAAGGCTGAGCACCAGCTAAACAGCCAGCAAGATATTCATTTTCAGTTTGCCGAGCACAGCTTTGTGGTCACGGCTGAGCCCGGTTGTGAAGTTAGCCAAACCACTCTTCATATCACTGAGCCACAGTTGTGGTGGCCGGCAGGCTACGGTGAGCAAGTATTACATCGGTTTACTGTGACGCTGGGCGAGCAGCGCATTGAGAAAAAAGTGGGGCTGCGTAAATTGCAGCTCAATACTCAAGCCGATTCTCTAGGTTCGGCGATGACGGTGATGATCAACGATGTGGCCATTACTGCCAAAGGGGCGAACTGGATCCCCATGGACGCTATGCCGCAGCGGCAAAGTGTGGCTCGCTACCAGCAGTTATTAGGGGATGCCAAGGCCGCTAATATGAACATGTTACGGGTATGGGGAGGCGGTCAATATGAAAGCGATGTGTTTTATCAGCTGTGTGATGAGCTAGGCCTCATGGTCTGGCAAGACATGATGTTTGCGTGTTCGCTCTATCCCTCTACCGATGACTTCGTGGCGAACGTGGAGCTTGAGTTACGCGACCAAATTCGCCGCTTGCGAGATTATAGCTGCATTGTTCTATGGTGTGGCGATAACGAGGTTATCGGGGCGATAAACTGGTACCCAGAGTCGAAGCAAAATCGCGAACGTTACGTGGTTAATTATGACCGTTTGAATCGCGCCATTCAAAAAGTGGTGCAAGCCTGTGACCCTTCGCGGGTATTCTGGCCGAGTTCGCCCTGCAATGGTGAACTCGATTATGGCGATGCTTGGCATGATGACAATAAGGGCGACATGCACTTTTGGGATGTGTGGCATTCTGGAAAATCATTCTCGGCTTATCAGCAAATTAAACCCCGCTTTTGTTCTGAGTTTGGTTATCAATCTTGGCCTTCCTTAGCCGAAGTGAAAACCTTTGTGGCTGAAGAAGATTGGAATATTAGCTCTCCTACTTTTGAGTGCCATCAAAAGAACCCCAGCGGCAATAGCATCATTACCGAAATGTTTACTCGCTTATTTCGTTTCCCGGCCAATTTTGAGCAGATGTTGTATCTCAGCCAAGTGCAGCAGGCCTTGGCGATAAAAACCGCTTGTGACTATTGGCGTGCTAATAGCCCTTGGTGCAGAGGCATGCTGTATTGGCAGCTTAATGATAATTGGCCGGTAAGTTCGTGGTCGAGTATTGAATACAGTGGTCGCTGGAAGCAGCTGCATTACCATGCCAAACGTTTTTTTGCGCCGCAGTACGCTAGTTTTGTTGAAACCGAGCAAGGGCTGCAATTGCATATGCTAAATGACAGCCGACAAAAGCTAGCTATGCAGTGCCGCTTAAGATGGTTCGATTGGCAAGGCCAGCAACTGAGTGACGAGCGATTAGAGCTGGAGTTAAGTGCCGATGAAAATGCCCTTATCTGGCATTGTGAAGCAGCAAAACTCGCTAAAAAGAGAGAGGCGGGTTTCTTTATTGCCCAGTGGCAAAGTGAAGCACAAGAGCTGCAAAACAGCTGGTTTTCTGGGCCGCCGAAAGCCTTGGCTATGGTTAAAGCCAAAGTGAGCTTTGAGTTTGACGCTGCGCAGCAAAGTATTTTGTTAACTAGCGATAAACCGGCTTTTTTTGTGCACCTAGAAGCCGATGCGCCGGGGCGGTTTGAGGATTCAAGCTTTACTCTGTTGCCTAATGAGGTTCGTAAGATCCGCTATTGGGGTGATGACTATCCGCAAATGGCAGCCAGTTTACGGGTTTACCATTTGACCGACAGTTATTGAAGAGGCCGCTGTATTAGCGCCAAGTGAATTTGCTAAGAGCTTGGCGAGACTGGTCTAACCCCACCTCTGCCTAAAGGGCGAGGTGGGCGAACTATATATTATTAAAAGAGTTGAGACGCTGGCTGAGGCCTCATTTAGCGCTAACTAATTGTTAGTTGTTAGCAGCGCTTGGTCCGTAGATTTGATATTCCCCGGCCATTTGTAATAGAGCGAACATATGCAATAAACCGTCATAGTAGCGCCATTTACCGCTTGGTGTTGCTTGTTTCCATAAGCGTTCGGTGAATTGTTTGGCCTCTTGACTATTGGTGATCATCGCTGCGGTGCCGTTCATGGCATTTTGGCCAGAACTTCCCCAAGCAGAAACAATCTCTCCATCCATTTCATGTACTGCGTAGTTTTGCCCCTTACGCGTGTATTCGTCAGCGTAGAAGCCGATCATTCGCTCGGCTAACTCTTGCAGTCTTGGGTCCGCATTAAACCAATGATGGTCCATGGCCATATTGCCAATGACCCGGAAAGCGTCATAACCAGATTTGTGGCTAATTGCGTTAAATGAGGTTTTTTGCGGTATTCCATCAAATGTGGCGTATTCAGAGTACAAACCTGTTTCTGGGTGAGATGCCTTGTATAAGTAGTCGCGGCTAACTTGGGCGGCTTCAGCCCACAGTTGATTGTCTTGCTCTGCCCAGCGCGCAAAGAGTTCATAAAACGCCGCCACATGGTAAGAAGGGTCAGTATATAGACCAGTATTTTTTTCGGTTACAAAGAGAATTTGTTTTTGTTTTCGGCTAAACATGGGGGCTTGTGAGTCGGTTTCTGGCTTATTTACCATGGCGTTAAGAATCACATTGGCTTCATCTTTGTATTGGAAAATACCTTCGCCAGCACCCCAGCGGTGTTCCGCAAACATCAGCGCCATCGCAAAGTAAAGCTCACCATCGGGCGCGGCGTTGTTATCTATTTTAGTGAAGGGAGCGTGTGGTTTTAAATGCCAAGCAAAGTAATCCTTATGCCAGCCGTCTTTATGTTGCATGTAAGTTTTAGAAAATTTCCACAACTTATTGAACATGGCCTGATCGTCCATTTGTACCGCGATCATCATGCCGTAAGACATCCCCTCAGAGCGAATGTCGTTGCTGCCAATGTCCTTAATGAAGCCCATGTCTTCCCCTACTGGGAAAAATACCGCCTTGCCGCCTTCTCCGCGCGAGTCAGAGTAAAATAATTGCTGGTAAGTATCGTTAACTTTTTGAGTAACCTGTTCTGGGGTAGCAATACCTAGGTCAACAAAGGCGTTGCGGTATTTACCGCTGTAAAAAGCCCCCGAAGTTGTATTTGTTGTTTTGGATAACTTGGGGGCGTCTAGCGAGTGGGGTGTGGTGCTGTTTGGCGAATTAGCACATGCTGCTAAACCTAAAGGTAATACACAAAAGGCAAGCGCTCTCAACGTATTGACCAGTGTTTTACTGTTATTATTGAAAATATTCATTGTCATGATCACCTTAATTAGCTTGTACTCTGAATTTGAAGCTGGTTACGAGAAGCATTGGAATGATATGACTTCACATAACTATTTTAGGCTACATGAACTGAGCAGACACTCACACTGTGATTTTAGGTAATCCACTGTTAAATATGGATAATTTGCACCATGTCGCATAATGCTTGTTACGTTTTTTCATTATTTTTTGTTGAGTGGATGGGCGTAGTGCTGAAGCTTAGGGGCTAGAATAAAGAGAGGTTTCCCTCTCTTTATATTCATCAGTATATAGATAACAGCTTAAAAGAAACCTAAAGGATTAACATCGTAACTGACCAACATATTTTTAGTATTTTGGTAGTGCGAAATCGCCACTTTGTGAGTTTCTCGGCCTATGCCAGAGCGCTTATAACCACCAAATGCTGCATGGGCGGGGTAAGCGTGGTAGCAATTAATCCATACCCGTCCGGCTTCGATACTGCGCCCCATGCGCTGGGCTAGGTTCATGTCACGAGTCCATACTCCCGCACCTAAGCCATATTGGCTATCGTTAGCAATTGCCAGCGCTTCGGCTTCGTCTTTGAAGGTGGTCACCGAGATCACTGGGCCAAAAATTTCTTCTTGGAAGACCCGCATGTCGTTAGTGCCTTTTAAAATGGTGGGGCTGAGGTAATAACCCTGACTATTCTCGCTGGCCATGCTGGGTCTTACACCACCGGTCAGTAATTCGGCACCTTCGTTTTTACCGATTTCTAAGTAACTCATGATGCGGTCTAGCTGTTGCTGGGAGACTTGTGCGCCAACTTGGGTATTAATGTCTAGCGGATTGCCTTGCTTGATGGTTTTTACCCGCTCTAATACGCGTTGCATGAAAGGTTCGTAAATAGACTCTTGAATCAGCGCTCGTGAAGGGCAGGTACATACTTCACCTTGGTTGAAAAAGGCTAGTAATAAGCCTTCAATCACCTTATCTAAATAGGCGTCTTCGTGATCCATCACATCGGCAAAAATCACATTGGGCGACTTGCCACCGAGCTCTACGGTTGAAGGAATCAAGGAATCGGCGGCGCATTTTAGAATGTGTTGGCCAATTTCAGTGGAGCCAGTAAAGGCCAGTTTGGCGATGCGTGGGCTAATTGCCAAGGCTTGTCCGGCTTCTTCACCAAAGCCATTCACCACATTCACCACACCTTTGGGGATTAAGTCTTCAATTAGCTCCATCATCACCATGATGGAGGCCGGCGTTTGCTCGGCGGGTTTGAGCACCACACAGTTACCGGCGGCTAGCGCTGGACCAAGTTTCCATGCCGCCATTAACAGCGGAAAGTTCCAAGGAATAATTTGGCCCACTACACCGAGTGGCTCGGGGAAGTGATAGCTAACGGTGGAGGCGTCTAAGTCGGCTGCGCTGCCTTCTTGGGCGCGAATACAGCCCGCGAAATAGCGAAAATGATCCACCACTAAGGGGAGATCGGCGTTTAAGGTTTCTCTAATGGCTTTGCCGTTTTCCCAGGCTTCGGCCACGGCTAAATATTCTAGGTTTTGTTCTATTCGGTCGGCAATTTTCAGCAGCATGTTAGAGCGCTCGGTCACCGATGTGGCTCCCCAAGCGGCTTTAGCTGCATGAGCGGCGTCTAAGGCTAGGCCAATGTCTTGGGCATCAGAGCGAGCGACTTGGCAATAGACTTTGCCATTCACCGGTGAAGGATTATCAAAATATTGTCCGTTTACTGGTGCTACCCATTCGCCACCAATGAAGTTGTTGTAGCGTTCTTTAAAGGTGATCAGTGAACCACTTGTACCAGGTTGTGCATATACCATCGTCAAATCCTTTGTCTTGTTAATTGTTATTAATATGTTTCATTTTGCTGCGTAGTCTTGCTACGTCACACATTGATATAGCAAGGCTTGAGCCAGCTTGAATTAACTTGTTGTTAATAAAATGTAACACTATGATTGTTGGAATAAACACTTTGTCTGGTGGAGGAAGGTCTCCCAAAGGCGAGCCCATTAGCACTGTCACACTGTTACATTTTGCAACAGTAGGACCGTTACATTATGGAACGAACCATGACCATAAAACTGCCACTTCCGAGTACCATTAATGCCTCCTGGTTGCGCAGCCAAGATGCGGGGCTACAGCAACAAACGTCTCCAGAAGCGCTGCGTTTAGCTAGAGCGGAGCTAGCTCAGCGTCATCAGCAACATCGAGTGTTAATTGAGACGGTGGAGCGTTATGCCTACCCCTTGTTTGAACAGGTGATGGCGCACAGTGCCAGCCGCTTAATTTTGTCTGATGTTGATGGCTACTTAATTCAGCATTGGGGGATCAAGCGTTATAACGACAAGTTGGCCAATGTAGCTTTAGAGAAGGGGGTTAATTGGTTAGAGCAATATAAAGGCACTAATGCTATTGGTACGGCTATTGCCACTGGGCAAGCGGTATCGGTGATTGGCGAACAGCACTTTATTCAACAGCATCGCTTCATGAGCTGCAGTGCTTGTCCTATTTTTTCTCCGCAAGGCGAGATGTTAGCGGTGTTAGATATTAGCAGCGAGCAGCAGCGGCATACTCAACAAACCATGTTATTAAGCACTAGCCTAGCGCAGCAGGTAGAAACCGCTTTGTTATGCCAATTACCAGAAAGTTACTATCGTATTGACTTGGCCGCTCAGGCCAATTTATTAGATTCTGGCTGGCAGGGCATCGTGGTGGCCGATAGTGAAGGTAAAATACTGGGCTTAAATCCCATGGCTAGGCAACTGCTTAAACAGCTGAATGTAGGGCAGACCTTGTCGACACATTTGGGAGAGAATTGGCAGCGGGCCAACTTGTCTGAGTGTAGTCAACTACATCTTCAAACCAAGGCCTTAAAATCGCCTCCGGTGGCGAGAAAGCGTAGTGTGTTATCGGCCGATATGGGTGATGCTCGGGTAAATGCCGCTTGGCAACAAGCCTGTAAGGTGGTGAGCAAGGCGATCCCCTTATTGATTTTTGGTGAAACAGGGGTAGGTAAGGAGCGTTTTGTTAAGCAGCTTCATCAGCAAAGCCAACGCGCCACTAAGACCTTACAAGCGGTGAATTGCGCGGCATTACCTAACGAACTGGTGGAAGCCGAGTTATTTGGTTACCACGCTGGCGCGTTCACCGGCGCCAATCCTAAAGGTTACTTAGGCAAAATACGCCAAGCCGACGGCGGTTTTTTGTTTCTCGATGAAATTGGCGAAATGCCACTGGCGGCGCAAGCGCGTTTATTGCGAGTATTGCAAGAGCGAGAGGTGGTGCCAGTGGGGGCAAATCAAAGCTATTCGGTGGACATCCAAGTGGTGGCCGCCACTCATGTTAATTTGCAGCAGCGGGTCGCCGAAGGCTTGTTTAGAGAAGATTTGTATTATCGCTTGGTGGGTTTGCAAATCACCTTACCGGCCTTGCGCGAGCGTAGCGATATAACTCAACTCATCGAGAAGCTGCATCGGCGCTACTGTGAGCATTCGCAGCAAATAGACTCGGCCTTGATGAGTAAAATGCTCAGCTACAGCTGGCCGGGCAATCTACGCGAGCTAGACAATTTCATGCGAGTGGCTTGTTTAATGAGTGAGCAACAAGAGTGCTTATATTATGCAGATTTGCCAGAGGCCTTACAGCAACAACTAGAGTCTGATCAAGTTATCGAGCGTGACGATGGCGACGTCCCCGTAGAGCTACAACTGGCCATAGAGCAAAACATTGTTAAGGTTTACCAGCACTGCCAGGGCAACATTACTCAAGCCGCTAAACGCCTAGGCATTAGCCGTAATACCCTTTACCGTAAGCTGCGGCAACTAAAGCTTAAGCATTAAATGGCTGATAGATTTAGCTACAAAAAAGAGAGCAGCGAGCTCTCTTTGTTCGTTTTGTAGATCAGCGAATTATTTCACTTCTACGCCTTTGGCTTGTAAGTCGGCGTGGTAGCTGGAGCGAACCAGTGGGCCACAGGCGGCGTGGGTAAAGCCCATGGCTTCTGCCTTGGCTTTTAGCTCGTCAAACTCTGCTGGTGGTACGTAGCGCGCTACTGGCAGGTGATGACGACTTGGCTGAAGGTATTGGCCAAGGGTTAACATGGTGACGCCGTGGTCACGTAAATCTTGCATCACTTGTAGAATTTCTTCGTTAGTTTCTCCCAAGCCCATCATTAGACCTGACTTGGTCGGCACTTCGGGGTGCAGTTCTTTAAAGCGTTTTAACAGGGTGAGTGACCACTGATAATCTGAGCCGGGGCGCACTTGCTTATATAAACCGGGTGCCGTTTCTAGGTTATGGTTAAACACGTCGGGCGGATTCTTGTCTAAAATTTCCAGCGCTCGGTCCATACGGCCTTTAAAGTCGGGCACGAGGGTTTCGATTTGAATATGCGGGCTTTGTTTGCGAATTTCACTGACACATTCGGCAAAGTGTCCGGCACCACCGTCACGCAGGTCATCACGGTCAACCGAGGTAATCACCACGTATTTAAGTTTCATGTCGGCGATGGTGGCGGCTAATTTAGCGGGTTCTTGCTGGTCTAGCGGCAGCGGTTTACCGTGGCCTACATCGCAAAATGGACAGCGACGAGTACAGATATCACCCATGATCATAAAGGTTGCCGTGCCGTGGTTGAAACATTCGGCAAGGTTGGGGCAAGAGGCTTCTTCACACACCGAGTGCAAGTTGTGCTTACGCATGGCACTCTTGATTTCGTTAATCCGAGTACTATCTGAGGGCAGCTTAATGCGCATCCACTCGGGCTTGCGTAGCATGGTTTCTTTTTCTGAGGGGATCACCTTAACCGGAATAAACGCCATTTTATCGGCATCACGAAGTTTTACTCCGGGCTCCATACGAACTTTTTTTTCACTCATAGTGTGGGCAGTCCTTGTTGATGTTCTATATTGCGATAATCCAGCCGCTGAGCCAAGATAGTGCTCAGTTGCTCCGCCACTTGCTCAAAGTTGGGCGAATCGACGTAGTCGCTTAATTGTGCCATTTCTAAGCCTGCATAACCGCAGGGATTAATCAGCAAAAATGGGCTGAGGTCCATGTCGATATTTAAGGCTAAACCGTGGAAAGAGCAGCCTTTGCGGATCCGTAAACCTAAAGAGGCGATTTTTTTGTGTTCGATGTAAACACCGGGTGCATCGGGTTTAGCGAAGGCGCTAATTTGGTAAAGCGCTAAAGTATCGATAATGGTTTGTTCGATAATGGTCACCAGCTCGCGCACGCCAAGTTTACGTCGACGAATATTCAGTAGCGGGTAGGCGACTAGCTGCCCTGGACCATGATAAGTAACCTGACCGCCGCGATCGGCTTGAATCACCGGGATATCGCTGCTAGCTAACAAGTGCTCAGGTTTACCTGCTTGGCCTTGGGTAAATACCGGCTGATGTTCAACCAGCCATAGTTCGTCGGCCTGTTCAGGGCTACGTTGATCGGTAAAATCACGCATAGCCTGTAGAATAGGACTGTAGTCTTGTCGCCCTAAATGGCGAATGATGAGACGGTTTTGCTCTGTCATTAGAGTACGTGGCGAACGTCTTCGATATTGCCTAGTTCAGTGTAAAGTGCTTCGATGTGTTGTTTGCTGGTAACATTGACCACCAAAGTAATCGATTTGTAGTTGCCTTTACTGCTAGGGCGGGTCTTCGGTGCATAGTCGCCGGGCGCTAAGTTTTGAATCACGCTCAGTACTTCATCTTCCAGAGTGTGGTTGTTAAGCCCCATGATTTTAAAGGTAAAGTCACAGGGGAACTCTAAATATTCATCAAATTTCGTTTGCATATCTGACCTAAGAATACGGATTTAAGCCACCAAGGTTGGTCTAGCTAGAAATAAAAAACGCGTTATTCTAACGCGTTTTTGTGAGCTTTGCCTAAGATTTCCACACATTCCTGTGGTCGATTAGCCGTTTGTCCGTTTATTTAGCTAAACAAAGAGGCGAAGAACAGCTTGATGTAGTCGAATAAGCGTTTGAAAATACTACCTTGTTCTACATCTTGCAGCACCACCAGTGGGTACTCTGCCACATCTTCATCACCTACTTGGAAATAAACCGACCCCACGGTTTGCCCAGCAGCAAGAGGCGCTTTGAGTTCTTCTTTTAGCTCAAAGCTGGCTTTTAGTTGGCTAGCTTGACCGCGCGGTAGGGTTAGCGCAATGTTTTGGTTTACCCCCAGCGAAACGGTTTCTTGGTCGGCCATCCATACGGTTTGCTCAACAAAGCTATCGCCCGCTTGGTAGGGTTTAACCGTTTCGAAAAAGCGAAAGCCCCAGTTAAGTAGTTTTTTACTTTCGGCGGCGCGTGCTTTGGCTGAATTGGTGCCCATGACGACAGATACTAAGCGCATGCCGTTATCGGTGGCCGAAGACACGAGGCTGTAACCAGCATTGCTGGTATGACCGGTTTTCATGCCATCCACATTCATGCTTTTATCCCACAACAGGGTATTGCGGTTGTGCTGGGTAATGCCATTAAAAGTAAATGACTTTTCTTTATAGATGGCGTATTCGTCAGGGATATCGCGAATCATTGCGGTGGCCAGAATGGCCATGTCTTTGGCGGTGGTGTATTGCTCGGTGCTGTCTAAGCCGTGGCTGTTAACGTAATGGGTATTCACCATGCCTAGATGGTCGGCCCAAGAGTTCATTAGGCTGGCGAAGGAGTCTTCACTACCGGCGATATGTTCGGCCATCGCCACACAAGCGTCGTTACCCGATTGAATGATAATGCCGCGGTTGAGGTCGGACACTTTGACTTGTTTGCCCACTTCAATGAACATTTTTGAAGAATCAGGGAAGTTTTTCGACCACGCTTTTTCACTGATGGTGACCATGTCATTGGGATTCAGTTTGCCTGACTTAATTTCTTTACCAATGATGTAGCTGGTCATAATTTTAGTCAGGCTAGCTGGCGCTAAGCTTTCGTCTTCATTTTCAGCTGCCAATACTCTACCGGAATCAAAATCAACCAAATAGTATGCTTTGGCTGCAATGATCGGGGCATTGGGAATGACTTGAGGGGTTGCTGCATTGGCCATGCTCAGGTTTGTTGCAATCAGAAGCGCAGAGGCGCAGCTAATTCGCTGAAATACATTTTTGCTCATGTTTGGCTCTTTGGCTTGTTAGTCAATAAAACGGAACGGCAAACACTATAACAAAACTTAAGCGTGGTTTGTTAGTATCTGCAATAAATCCGACTAGTTTGCTTTTAGATTAATGATATAGGCGTCTTTGTAATGGCCATTACGCATATTGGCTAAGTACTTCTCGGCACTTAATACATCGTGATAGGGCCCCAGTCGCAGCTTTTGCCAGCCGTTCTCACTGACCACTTGAGTGGTAAGGCCTTGGGCTTCTAGCTGACGCCGGTGTTGTGCCAGAACCTGCTGGTTTTTACTGGCGAACAATTGCACAAAATACTGAACCGGTGCTTGTTCGGTGAGATTGGCGGGCTGGCCTTGTTGGTCGAAACGTAGCAGTTTGATTTTTACTTTAGCGGTGCCCGATTTGAGCATGTCTAACTTATAGGCTGCCGCGTAGCTTAGGTCGATGATGCGCTGTTGATGAAACGGGCCGCGGTCATTGACTCGCACGATCACGGTTTTGCCGTTACTTAGATTGCTCACTTCAACATAGCTTGGCAGTGGCAGATTCTTATGCGCCGCCGACATGCTGTACATGTCGTAGATTTCACCATTGGATGTGAGATGGCCATGAAACTTTTTACCGTACCAAGAGGCTTCGCCTTCTACCTGGTAATCCTGAATATCACGCCAAACTTGATAGTTTTTACCACGTACTTGGTAATCGCGATTACCCTGACGACTGTAGGGCTCATAACGAGGGATGGGATCTTCTAAGTGGGCTAATTCGGGCGTGGCGTCGGGTGCTTGGTCTTGATGCATGCCATAACGTTGCTGATTAGGCGCAGAACTACAGGCGCTTAGTACTAAACCAAGCGTGCACAACAGTGGAAAGCGAAAGCGAAGTAGCGTCTTAGTTAACATCTAGCTCTACCTTTGCTTGGCGTAAGCGCTCGCTAAATTGATAAACCGCCATGGCATACAGCGGGCTGCGATTATACCGGGTAATCACATAGAAGTTATGTTCAGCCAGCCAGTAACTGTGGCCTTCGGCTTCTTCTAGGGCCAGTAACTTTACTGGGGTGTCGGGGCTAAGATGAGCATCGCTAGTAATGCCTGCGTCGGCCAGTTGTTGCCAACGGTCTTGTAATTCTAATTCGTTGCGTAACCATGGTTCGGCTTGTTTGGCCTGCGCGTTAGCGCGATGGACGACCGCCTCTCCAAGTTGCCAACGATGTTGGTGAAAGTAGTTGGCTACACTGCCTATCGCATCCACTGGGTTATTGAGCATATCCACCTTGCCGTCGTTGTCAAAATCAACTCCATAATGCAGGTAGCTGGAGGGAATAAACTGGCCAAAACCCATCGCGCCGGCATAGGAGCCTTTCACTTGGTCGAGCTGCCAATCTTGTTGCTCGGCTAGGCGAATAAAATAGGCAAATTCCTTACTAAAAAATTGGCCGCGTTTGGGGTAGTGAAAGCCTAAGGTATACAGCGCGTCAATCACTGGGTAAGTGCCTTTATGGCGACCGTAGTAGGTCTCTACTCCAATAATAGCAACGATGATTTGTGCGGGCACTTGAAAGGTTTGGGCGGCGCGCTCAATAGTCTGTTGGTGCTGTTGCCAAAAGGCTAAACCGGCGGCTAGACGCTCTTCAGTGAGAAACAGATCGCGATATAGGTGCCAAGGTTTGGCTTCCCAAGGGCGGGTGATGGCATCAATCACAGCTTGTTGGTATTGGGCTTGATCAGCGGCTTGTTGTAACTGGGTTAAGGGAATGTCTAGTTCTTGGCTTAAGGCTTGTAGACGTTGCTGTTGGTCATTGGCCAGTGTTAGCTTAGGCCAAACTTGAGAGAGGAGCAGCAATAAAAAGCAGCATAAGCGCATAGCAATCCTTATTGGGCGTAAAGCCGTTTGTGAGTATGAACAGACATCAGAATGCCAAAACCGGCCATCAGTGTCACTATTGATGTGCCGCCATAACTGACTAAAGGTAAAGGTACGCCCACTACCGGCAGTAAGCCGCTCACCATGCCAATGTTGACAAATACGTAAACGAAAAAGGTTAGAATGATGCAGCCTGCCAATAAGCGTCCAAAGGCGGTTTGCGCTTGGGTGGCAATGAATAGGCCGCGGCCAATAATGTAGAAATAAATACACAACAACAGCGCCACGCCAATGAAACCAAATTCTTCGGCAAATACCGCAAAGATAAAGTCAGTATGGCGCTCGGGTAAGAAGTCTAGCTGTGATTGGGTACCGTGTAACCAACCTTTCCCAGCTAGGCCTCCTGAGCCAATGGCAATTTTTGACTGAATAATATGATAACCCGCGCCTAGCGGATCGCTCTCGGGGTTGAGTAAGGTGAGCACCCGTTGTCGCTGGTAGTCGTGCATTAAAAAGAACCACAGCAAAGGAATGAAGGCGGCTAGTAATCCGCCTGCAGCGGCCACTAAGCGCCAGCTCATACCAGCCAAAAATAGAGCAAAAATGCCCGACGCCGCTACGAGTAAGGAAGTCCCTAAATCCGGTTGTTTGGCAATTAACAGGGTGGGGGCAATAGCAATGGTGGCACCAATAAACAGATGTTTAAAGCTCGGTGGTAGAGGGTGTTGGCTAACATAGCGCGCTACCATTAACGGTACTGCCAGTTTCATTATTTCTGAGGGTTGAAAGCGGATCACACCTAAATCTAGCCAGCGTTGCGCGCCCTTACCTACGTCACCCACTAATAATACGGCCAGTAGCATGGCTAAGCCGCTAAAAAAGAAAAATGGTGCCCAGCGCAGGTAAACGTCGGGTGGTACTTGAGCCAGCACCAGCATCACCGTGGTGGCAATCGCCAAGCGAATCAATTGGCGATTTAACATACCGATGCTTTCGCCGCTGGCGCTATAAAGTACAAATAGCCCAAGACAAATTAGCACCACTAAACCCAGCAGGAGTGGCCAGTCTATATGCAGGCGCCACCATAGAGATTGCTTTTGCTGTTGGCTGTAGTTAGCCATAATTACTGTATGCCTTTGGTTGCAAAATAACTATCAAATAATTCACGTAAAATTGGGGCAGCATTGGAACTACCTCCGCCGGCGTTTTCTACCACCACTGAAGCCACTACCTCGGGTTTTTCAAAGGGGGCAAAGGCGACAAACATCGCATTATCACGGTGTTTTTCTTTTAAACTTTCGGCATCGTATTCTTCATCTTCAGCGATGCCTACCACCTGCGCAGTACCGGATTTTCCGGCTGCCACATAAGGCGTGTCTTTGAAGGCTTTACGCGCAGTACCGTTACTTTTGTTTATCACACCGTACATGCCGTCTAAGGCCACTTGCCAGTTATTGTCATTTTTTAACTCAATGGGCGGTTGTAGCTGCGGCGGCAAGCCAATATACGAGTTGGAGTCGCCGACGCTTTTTAAGATCCGCGGCGTAATAATTTTACCTCGGTTAGCCAAAATATTGGTGGCTTGAGCGAGTTGCAAGGGTGTGGTGGTCCAATAGCCTTGACCAATGCCCACCGAAATGGTGTCGCCTTGCCACCATGGTTGGCGATAGCGGGCGCGTTTCCATTCTCGGCTGGGCATGTTGGCGCGGCTTTCTTCATGGATATCGATACCAGTGTATTGACCAAAGCCAAATTTACTCATGTAAGCATGGATCTCATCAATGCCGGTTTCGTATGCCAGTTTGTAAAAGTAGGTATCCACACTTTGTTCAATGGCCTTGTAAACATCAACCCAACCGTGGCCCCAGCGTTTCCAATCGCGAAAGCGGCGTTTGGTATTGGGAATTTGGAACCAGCCTGGATCCCAAATGCGTTGTTGGGTGGTGATTTTACCTAGCTCTAAGCCCATCACCGCCAGTTGCGGCTTAACCGTTGAAGCTGGCGGATACACCCCTTTAGTGGCGCGGTTAATGAGTGGTCGGTCGCTTGAGTTAAGTAGCTCGTTGTAGTTTTTACTGCTGATACCATTGACGAATAGGTTGGGATCGTAGCTGGGGCTTGATACCATCGCCAATACGCCACTGGTTTGAGCGTCTAGTAATACAACCGAACCGCGGCGGCCGTCGAGTAAGCGCTGCGCTTCAAGCTGCAGGCGAATGTCTACGTTAAGATAGAGATCTTTACCGGGAATGGGCGGCACGATCTTCATGGTACGAATGATGCGCCCGCGGTTGTTCACTTCTACTTCTTGATAGCCCACGTTACCATGTAGAATTTCTTCATAATAACGCTCTATGCCTTGTTTACCGATGGTGCGAGTGGCTTCGTATTCAGCCAGTTTGTTTTCTTCACTCAGTCGTTGTAAATCTTTGGTATTAATCCGAGCCACGTAACCCAGTAGATGGGTCAAACTGTCGCCATAGGGATAGTAGCGAATTAGGCTAGCGTCGATGCTAGCTCCATGAAACTTGTGCTGCTGCACGCTAAA
>NZ_JBNKPP010000237.1:0-2127 GCF_050295395.1 Agarivorans sp. | reverse complement strand
GGCTGCGCTAGCAGGTTGTAATAGTGATGATGATAATACTAAAGTACCAACAACCTGTGCCGAAGCGGGCAGTGCTTGTAAAACTTTTACCGTATTACACACCAATGATAACCATGGCCGTTTCTGGGAAAACAGTGATGGCGAATATGGTATGGCAGCGCGTAAAGCGTTAATTGATCAAATTCGTGCTGAAGTCAGCAAGAATGGCGGCCAAACATTATTATTGTCTGGCGGTGATATTAACACTGGCGTACCAGAATCTGATTTACAGGATGCGATTCCTGACTTTACCGGTATGAACAAAATTGGTTACGACGCAATGGCGGTTGGTAACCATGAATTTGACAATCCATTATCTGTATTAGATATGCAGCGTCGTTTAGCCGAATTCCCAATGCTGGCGGCGAACATTTACCGTAAAAATGCTGAGGGTGGTCAAGGTGAACGTTATTTCGAGCCTTACAAAGTGTTCGATATTAACGGTCTTAAAGTGGCTGTGATTGGTTTAACCACCGAAGACACTGCAAAAATCGGTAACCCAGAATTTATCAGCGATTTAATTTTCACCGATCCTAAAGTGGAAGTGGCGAAAGTTATCAAAGAAATTAAAGACGCCAAAGCGGCTGATATTATCTTCGCAACGACTCACATGGGTCACTATGCCGATGGCCAAAACGGTAGCAACGCACCAGGCGACGTAGCTATGGCTCGTGCGTTGAATAAAGGCGACTTACAAGTTGTGATTGGTGGTCACTCACAAAATCCAGTGTGTATGGAACCGGGTACTGACAATAAGTCTTATGCCGACTTCAAACCTGGTGATGACTGCGCGCCAGATCAACAAAACGGCACTTGGATCATGCAAGCCCACGAATGGGGTAAGTATGTTGGCCGTGCGGATTTCCAATACTTCAACGGTGAACTGCATTTAGCCAGCTACAAGCTGATCCCAGTTAACATGCGTAAACTGGACGAAGCGGGCAAGAAAACCACAGAACTGGCTGGCACTAAGATTGAGCCAGATGCTGAGTTAAAAGAGCTGCTGTCTTACTACCAAGAGAAAGGCCAAGCTAAGTTAGATGAAGTGATTGCGACTACCGATGCGCTGCTCGATGGTGAACGTGCAAACGTACGTAACAAGCAAACCAACTTAGGCCGTATGTTAGCCATGGCGCAAAGCGGTAAAGTGTCTGCTGACTTTGGTGTAATGAACTCAGGTGGTGTGCGCGCTTCTATCCAAGCGGGCGACATTACTTACCGTGACGTGCTGACGGTTCAACCTTTTGGCAACATGGTCACCCTGAACGAAATGACAGGTACTGAAGTTGCGGCTTACTTAGGCGCTGTGGGCAGTATCCAAATCGGTTCAGGTGGTTATGCCCAGATCACTGGCGTGAAAATGACCATCGACTGTGCAGCTAAGACGGCTAATATCAGCGAAATCAACGGCAAAGAGTTCAGTGCGACAGCTAGCTATAAATTCACTGTACCTAGCTTTAACGCTGCAGGTGGTGACGGTTATCCAAAACTGGCTAGCCCAATCCAAACAGGTTTTGTGGATGCGGACTTACTCTATTCATTCCTGAAAGAGAAACAAACAATCGTTGCTGCTGACTACAACCCAGTGGGCGACATTGTTTACGAAAACTCAAACAGTGTTGAAGGCTGTCAGCTGTAATCACACGCGATAAGTTATCGTAAAAAATGCCACTCATTTGAGTGGCATTTTTATTGGTGAACTGACTGAGTTAACAGATAAAGCCTAAAGCTGTTAATGGCTTAGCCTAAGCTCATGGCGATGCTCATGCTGATAATGCTCGGCGCAGCTACTGCAACGTTGCTCAGTGGGATCTTGGGTCAAGCGTTCGGCTTCGATTTCGGTTTCGCAATCTGAGCACAGGCCGTACAAGCCTAAGTCGAGTTGACAGAAGGCGGCATCGAGGCGGTTTAAACGACAAAATAGCGGATGTTCTGCGAGGTGACTCTGTGCCAGGCGGTCAATTAACTCGCCTAAGCTGAGGTTGGCATAATGCGCCCCAAGTATTTCAATAAACTGAGGGAGCGCGCCGATTTCCTTCCTTAGATTAGCTTCAAGCTCTGACAATTCTTGTCTGATATGGGTGGTGC
>NZ_JBNKPP010000236.1:0-19986 GCF_050295395.1 Agarivorans sp. | reverse complement strand
ATAAAGAAAATAGCCTTGGGCTTTATTGATGCAAAACTGTAATCGACATTGTTTTCCTTCACCAAAGCCGAAACGACCGTCATTATCGTATTTGGCTAAGTCAAATTCGGCGGGGGGCTCAAAGGAAAAGCTGGATAAATGAGCCTGCTGGATGCGATGAACAGCGATGCTCCGTTCATTGTTATAGCCTTCGAAGCGACAAACTAAATAGAGGCGGTTGCCTTGTTGAGCGATCCCTAAGGGCATTACGTTTGCCCGTTTTTGCTCGGCCTTGCGGTTGTTAAACTGTAGGTTTAACCAACGGTTTTCAAACAGCCCCTTGCTCACTGTTTGCATTACTGCTAGGTCTATCTCTGGGGCTAACAAGGGCTGAGTTTCACTGACTACTCTGACTTTTTTTAGCCAAGCCTTAGCATTCGCGGGGGATTCATCGCTATGCAGGTTGTATTGAGCTTGCTCGAAGAAGCCACCTAGTGAGGCGCTTACATTGGCCGGTAACAAGTGGCTTAAATACTGTTGCGATAGCCCTAGCAGTAGCGATTCATGCTCGGAGAGATTGGGTAAGGCAAAGCCTAAATTGGTGTTCTTCAATTTATATCCGTAGGGTTTGCTGCGGGTATCGCGCTCAAGATTGAGGCTGTCACTTAGGCTTTGCAGCATTCGCTGGATGCTACGAATGTTTCGTTCGATGCCTGCTTCAGCTAGCTGCGCTTGCAACTCTTTGGCACTAATAAAGCGTGAACGAGGAATCCGTTTTAAGATTTCAAACGCTAAGCTAAGTGACTCATTAAGTGATGATTTTTGCTTCATATACCACCTACAACTTCGATTGCTAGCCTATCACAGCCAGTTTGTTTTTATGAAGCAAATCATCACTCATTAATACTGATAAAAGGCTCATAAACTGTTAATTTTTATAGTAAATCATGCTGCGTCATTTCGTGTCGCAAGGCGTACTCTAGCAGTAAAAATTAAGCCTAATTTGACAAGCCAAGCCACTGATAGCGCGGAGACTCTATTAGGCTAAGACTTTGATAATGTGTTTAGTTGAGGGTGGACTTATTGTTTCCAGTTCTTTCAACACAGCTGATTATCGCTTTTAGTGGAGGATTTTTGCTCAGTCCCTCAGCTGTGGCTTTGTGTTAATTATGTGAAGGATTACGCATTTCTTGCTGCGGTATTGTTTAGCTAGCCGAGCATGCGCTGCGGTGTTTAAGTTTGCTTGAATTGATTTGTAAGCATGCGCTGTTTTCATGGCAAAATGCTAAGTCTGTTGTGGAATTGCTTTCATCACTTAGGGAGAAGCAGTGGCTAAAAATTTGGCGGGGCGTAGCGCGGGGCGCTCGGGTTTATTGGCGGCGGCCTTTTTTGCTGTTTTAGGTGGTTTGGTCACGGCTGATTATTTGCCGTTGTGGGTATTGGTACTGTATTTGGTGATGAGTGTACTCACCTTTGGTTTCTATGTCTTGGATAAGTCTGCGGCGCGAGCGGGTCGCTGGCGAGTAGCCGAATTTAAGTTACATTATTTAGCCTTGTTTGGTGGCTGGCCGGGGGCGATGTTCGCGCAAAGCCTGCTGCGCCATAAAACTCAAAAACGAAGCTTTCGCCTAGGCTTCTATTTGACGCTAGCTTTCAACCTTGCGCTGTTAGGTTATTTGCTTAGCCCTGGAGGAAGGGCCTATGCTCAGGCTTTTGAGCAAGTGTTTACAGGTTTATTTTAATGTTATCTATTCAAGCTTACTCGCCAGAGTATAGTCACGCCGTGGCCGAACTATTCACTGCTGCGATACATGCGATTAGCGAACAACAGTATAGCGCTGAGCAAAAGTTAGCTTGGGCACCGTTGCCAATAGACTATGAACTTTGGCGACAACGCTTACGCCCCGAACGCTGTTATTTGGCACTGTTGAATCAGCAGCTGGCTGGATTTATCGAGTTGGAAGGAGATTATATAGATTGCTTTTATGTGGCGCCGCGCTATCAAGGCCAACAAGTGGGCTTACAGCTATATCGACATATTGAGGCTGTGGCTAGGCAGCGCCAGTTACCTAGTTTACGAGTAGATGCGTCTTTGGCTGCCAAGGCTTTCTTTCTCAAACAAGGCTTTGAGTTAGTGAGCCGCAATCAAGTAGAGCGTAATGGGCAGGTATTAAGTAATTTTACGTTGCAAAAACACTTGTTTTAGCCGCTTTGATCCACGCTTTTTACCAGCCAAAACTGATTATCTGGGTTTGTCCGTTACATTTGGTTATTATGGGCGCGGTTCAGAGGAGGTAAAAAGGAAATGGCTCGGACTACAATTAAAGATGTTGCCAAGGCGGCGGGGGTCTCCATTGCCACCGTATCTAATGTCATTAATGGCCGCAGCGGTAAGGTTAACTCGAATACCGCGCAGCGAATTTTGGCCATAGCCGAAGAGCTTTCCTACCATCGCAATCTTAATGCCGCCTCTTTAAAAACCGGCAATAGTCACATGATTTGGGTGATTATGCCCAAGCATACCATTCACCCGCATAATCAATTAGAAGACAGTCCCTTCTTTAATGATCTATTAATGGGCATTGAAAAAGGTGCCTCGCGCAGCGAATTGTATTTTTGCTTTATGCGCATCGCCGATGTTGATGAGTTAAAACGTTTAAGTATTGGTGCAGCCCCTAGAGGGGTGATAGTGGTAGGTATTTTCCCTCCATCAATTGAGCAGTTTATTGCCAACTGGTCATTTAATACCCTGATTATTGATAATCGGCAGATGCTACTCGATAACCCCGAGGCTCAGCACTTGCGTCATTTTGGTGTAGACGATTACCAAATGGGCCGTATGGCGGCTGAGTATTTGTTGTCTTTGGGTCATCGTCATTTGGTATTGCTGTTTGCCCCAGTTGAGCTGTCTGTAGTGCATCGGGATCGTTATCGCGGGGTATGTGACGCCTTGGCCGAGGTGGCGCAAACCAGTCATTATTTAGTTGAATGTGAGTGTAGCTTGTCGGCGGCGGATCAGTGTTTTAGCCAAATTCAGCAGCAGTTAAACTATCGAGCAAGCGCGGTCTTGACGATGGCCGATGTTCTTGCCTTGGGTTGCCATAGGGCCGCGATAAGACGAGGCCTAAGGATACCCGAAGATTTCTCTTTAATTGGTATGGATAACTTATCTTTGCTTAGCTATTTGCCTTATCGCCTCACCACGATTAGTCAGCAGGTCAGTCAGCGCGGTTACCAAGCGGTATTAACTTTACTGAATGGGGAATCGGAGGCAAGTGCTATGGAAGGCTTGTTACCCAGGCTGATCGAGGGTGATACCTGCGCTCCGAAAAAATAAAGGCAGTGCCGAAGCACTGCCTGTTTAGCCCTTTAATGCTATTGGCTAAGCATTACCGTGCCGTAAAGCGCTGGTACGTTGAGGCTTAGACTTCCATCTTCGGCTACTGTAACAGTACTGTTGTTGTTGATTAGATCTTGCAGTTGGCTGTTAGCTAACTGCGCCACACTCAAGTTAAGTGTTTTGGCTTCGGTCGCGTTGTTAAAGGCCGTTAAGGCATACGCACCATTGTATTCACGTAGTAAGACAATGCAGTTCTCATCCACATATACTGGCGCGTCAATGCTGCCGCGGCGAAGTATTGGGTTGTTGTTACGTAATGCAATTAAGGCTTTAAAGTCGGCCAATAGTTGATCATCTGGATTCCCACCTTGGTCAGCCCAAGGGTAAGGTGCGCGGTTGTATGGGTCTTCACCACCGGTTACGCCGACTTCATCACCGTAGAAAATGCTGGGCGCTCCTGGGAAGCTCATTTGGAACAATACCGCTAACTTCAAGCGCTGTTTGGCTTGTTCGATTACTGCACTGTCTTGATCGGCAGAGTTATAACCAAACTGGTAAAGCGCCCGTGAAGCATCGTGGGTTGATAATAGGTTCATCAATCCGTAGAAGGCTTCAGGTGGGTAGTTCTCGCGCATTAACTCAAAGTTATGGTAAAGCTCATTGGCTGGCTCGCCTGCCGCGTAATCCAAGATGGCGTCACGGAAGATGTAGTTCATGGTGGAATCGAACATATCACCTAGCAAGTGTTTAGAGGCATCAAACCAAGTTTCGGCAACGGTTAGCGCTTGTGGGTCATGGGCTTTCACATGAGTACGCCAGTCACGCCAGAACTCGTTGGTTACCCAAGGCGCAACATCCATACGCCAGCCGGAAGCACCACGGTCAAGCCATTGATTCATTACAGAATCTTCATTGCGGTAGGCAAAGGCTTTCCATCCTTCACTTTCTACAATTTCAGGTAAGGTGGCATAGCCTACCCAACCGGTAAATTGCTTTTCGATTTCAGTTTCTTCTGGGAAGAATTCGAACCAAGTGTAGAAAGGTGAGTCACTGCGAACCTGTTCATTCTCAAAGGCACCTACGCCGTCAAAGCGGCCGTAGCGGTCGAAGTAAACCGAGTCATCACCACTGTGGTTAAGTGAGGTGTCTAGAATTACCCGAATACCACGCGCTTCGGCTTCGGCACATAGTCTTACGAAGTCTTCATTGCTACCGAAGTTATCGTCAATATTTTCGTAGTCTGAAGTATCGTATTTGTGGTTACTTGGCGCTTCAAAAATAGGGTTGATGTATAGCGTATTGGCACCCAGAGATTTGATGTAGTCGAGTTTCTCGATGATCCCTGCTAAGTCACCACCGAAGAAATCGTTAGAGTAGATTTCGTCGGAACCATCACCCGGTACCCAAGGTGTATCGATCCAGTTGCTGTGGAACTCGATGTTGTCGCCATGGTAGCTGTCTACACCCGGTGTTGGGTCATTGCTAGTATCACCATTACGGAAACGCTCTGGGAAGATGTAGTAGTAAACCGCATCTTTGGCCCAATCAGGAATGGTGAAGTCTGGCACGTAGCTACTGTGGCGGTAACGACGAATCGCTTTACTGTCTTCGGGTAAGTAGGCCACTGTGGCTTCACCACCGGCACCGCGTTCTGCAGTTTCATACACAGCTAAGTTGTTGTTTTGTAGAACGTAGCTTTCGCCTGCAACGTGGAACACAAAGTAGTAACCGTACACTTGAACATTCTCAAAAGTGTAGCTGGCTTGCCAACGTTGTTGTTCGCCTGCTTCGCTAGCGACCATTGGAATGCGCGTTATTTCGGTATACTCAAGGATGTCCTGATTGCCTTCTAGCTTACGGCTTTCAATCACTAGCTCGGCGCTCTCAATGCCGCTGTCAGCGGTGAAGCTGAAATCAACGTTATCGCCAGCAGGGACTGCACCAAAAGGTGTTTTGTTGGCTAATTGGCGAGAGTCATAGTGAGCACTTAAGGCAATAGAGTTGGTGACTTCTAATACGCCAGTTTGCACCCAAGTTTGGGGACCAATATTGAGTACTGGCATGCTGCCATCATCAGCAAAAGTCAGTTTTATCGTATAGGCACCGTCGAAGTCGTAGTTAAGGTTCTCGGTGCTGGCCGCAGCATTACTATCACTGAGTAAAGAGTAATCTTGTTGCTCTGTTAACACAGCTTCACTGGCAGGATCGCCACCGAAACTGGTGGTTTCTGCCCAGCCCTCATCGGCAACTTTAAAGCCATAGCTGTCAGCTAGGTCAACGTTCAGGTAATAACCGTCACAGTAGTAGCTGAAGGCATACTCAGATGAAGCCGCCCAGCTGTTCATGTCGCCACGCAAGTAAAGCGTTTGAGCAAAGGGAGCATCTGTACAGCTTTGTAGGCTCAGGCTTGGCGCTTCTGCAGATGCAGTAGCGTCAAGGATTAACTTGTAAGTACCGTCGAAGGCATAGCTAAGGTTGGCGCCATCGAGCACTAAGCTTAAGGGCTGGTCTTCGCTGAATTCAGTGGTGTCATCGCCACCCCAGTTGCTAGTGGTGGACCAGTTTTCATCGGCGACTTTAAATTCCATTTCACCACTTAGCTCGCTTACTAGCTCAAAGCGGTCACACATGTAGGTAAATTGGTAGTCTTCGTTGGCTGCCCAGCTATTCATTCCACCACGTAGGTAGATATTGGTGCCTTCAAAGGGGTTTGCTACGCATTGGCGAGCATTGGTATTTTCACCGGGTTGTTCGGTTTCCTCGCTAATACAAGCATCGCCGGCTTCATTGAGTACTAATGGGGCTTCACAAGTGAGCTCCGGTACCTCTGGGGTTTCTTCTGCTGGGTTGCTGCTGCCACTGCTTCCACAGCCACTAAGTAAGCTACTGGAAACAAACAGGCTAAGCCAGAGTGCCGAGACTTTGGGGGTTTTACCTTGCATAAACCACTCCTTTTGGTTTGAGTTTGAGATAGGTTAAACGTTTTACTTGTTTTGGGAGCGCAAGAGTAAAACGTTTTACCACATGATGATGTGATCAAGGTTTTATTTTTTGTTGATGTGGTTTTTGTTTTTAGTAAATTTTTAGCGGAGGGCAAAAAGAGATAAAAAAATCCAGCCCAAGAGGCTGGATTTGTGTGGTTTAAGCTTAGCTTAAATGGCGGCGCCGTTAACACTCAGGGCTACATCAATATTGCCACGGGTTGCGTTAGAGTAAGGGCACACTTGGTGAGCGGTTTTCACTAGTTCTACTGCCTGCGCTTGTTCAAGTTCTAGTTCCACAGCCAAGGCCACAGTTAGTTCAAATCCACCTTGCTCATTCGGGCCAATGCCTACGGTTGCTGTGGTAGGCGCTGATTTAAGGGCGATTTTACCTTCACGGGCTACATGCAAAATGGCATTGGAGAAACAAGCTGCATAACCGGCGGCAAATAGTTGCTCTGGGTTAGTGGCTTCACCGCTGCCGCCCATTTCTTTAGGGTAGCTTAGGGCTAAATCCAATTTTTTGTCGTCGCTGCTAACTTGACCATTACGACCTGCTAATGCGGTAGCTGAAGTAGTATAAAGAGTTGCCATGATGTCTTCCTATTTAAGTTGTGTGCAATTTAATTGTTTGCAACTTTAGTTGAGGCGCTAACAAATTGCAAGTATATTGTGCGCAATTTATTTTATGTGGTAACCCAAATCATGAGCCAATCCCCCGAGCAGGATTCAATGCTAAGCCTAGACAAACAGCTTTGCTTTTCACTTTACAGTGCTTCTAACGCTATGGGGCGAGCCTATCGCCCTTTGTTGGAACAGCTTGATCTTACCTACTTACAGTACATTGTGATGATGTTGCTATGGGAGCATGACAGTGTGAGCGTGAAGAGTTTAGGGCAGCGCCTGCATCTGGATTCAGGCACTCTCACTCCCTTATTAAAGCGTCTTGAAAACAAAGGCTTGGTTAAACGTAGTCGAAGCCAACAAGATGAACGGGTTAGGGTGATTCAGCTGAGTGAGCAAGGTGCGGCACTGCGGCAGCAGGCCGAGGCCATTCCCCAACAGATGTTGTGCCAAGCGGATATGCCCATCGAAGAACTAGTGGCGCTAAAACAGGGATGTGATCGCCTGTTAGCCAAATTGATGAAATAGTTTCATCGCGCCAGTCGCAAATGTCGCTGGCGCTACAAAATCTAAAAAGGTAATAGCCGAAGCTAAAAAAATAACTGGCTCACGGCACCTGCCTATTACAATGGATGTTTCCTAGGTCTGGAATCTCCCATGTCTCAAGTTGCTGTAAATAAACTAGATCTGTTTCATCTAGCTTGGCCCATTCTTATCGAACAGCTGACCGGTGGGGTGGTGGTTATGGCCGATATTTATTTTCTAAGCCTACTGGGGGAAGAAGCCGCCGCCACAGCGGGTTTGTTGATGCCCTATTTGCTGATTGGTTTTTTTGTTTTACCCATGTTGTCCAGTGGTGGAACCGCAGCAGCTTCTCAATATTACGGTGCTGGTAAACTGGATAAAGTACAGCCGGTATTTATAACTAACATTGTGTTGCTGGGTGTAGCTGGTTTTGCCTTCAGTGCGTTTACCTTAGCCAATTTCGACAACATTGCCTTGTGGCTTAATTTTCCCGAAGCCATGCAGGTTTATGCTGAACAGTATTTAGCCATTATTGGTTTTTGTTTTGGTTTTCATGGCTTGCGTTGTGCTTATGGTTCGATCTTAGCGGCCAAGGCCATGACTCAATGGAACATGTTGGTATCGTTGCTGACTAACGTTTTAAATATTTTTCTAAATGCGACCTTATTTTTTGGCTGGTTTGGCTTACCGCGCATGGGTTTGCCGGGAATTGCCCTTAGTACCGTTTTGTCCTTTGTTTTTGCTTGGTTAATGGTGATGGCAATTGTGCATTATAAGGCGGGAGTGCGTTTGGAATTTAGCCGAGCCATGTTGCCACAGATGCGTGCTGTACTAAGGCCGTTACTGAAGATCTCGGTTCCCTCTGCTGCTGAGCCAGCTAACTACACGCTGCAACAAATTGTAGTGGCCGGTATTTTAGCTAGCTTGGGTGTGCTGGCGGTGTCGTCCTACACTTTTGTGCTACGCTTATTGTTTGTTTCGATGGCTGTGAGTGCCTCGTTGGCTGCTGCTGGACAAATTATCATGTCTCACCACATGGGCGCTCGCAATCTAGATACAGTAGATGCTACCTATATGCGCTGCATTCGTTTGGCGATGTCTTTTGCCTTTATCAACATGTTGGTCTTTGCTTGGTTTTATCAGCCCTTAATTGGCATTTTCAGCCAAGATCCCCAAGTGCAGTTTTATGCTAAGTGGCTGCTTATTATTTGCATCGTGATGGAACCCTTTCGCGCAATTAATATTGTGGCGGGCATGGCGCTCAAAGCGGTGGGCGACGGGCGTTTCTCTGCCAGTGTTGGTATCGTGTTTATTTGGGGCGTAGTGCCGGTGATCTATCTGTGTTCCATCTCTTGGCAATTGGGCGTTATTGGCGCTTGGGCCTGTTTTGCTTTAGATGAGGTGCTGCGTGGCATTATTAACCATTGGCGCTGGAAAACCTATAAGTGGCACAGCATGGGAATTAGCTAGCGCTGGTGTGGAAGGCTTGTGGTAGATCACACTCTGCTTCAATTGTATTGTCATTTAGCGATGAATATCGCTACAACTAAATGTTTTAGTTAACCCTATTAGCATGCTTAGCGGTAAGTGAGTTTGCCGCTAATTGGCTTGTTATTTTCCTTCAAACAGCGAGAAATATCATGAAATTAGAGTCTTTAGCCCTCCACCATGGTTATGAATCGGAAGCTACCACTAAAGCGGCCGCGGTGCCGATTTATCAAACTACTTCTTACACTTTTGATGATACTCAGCACGGGGCAGACTTATTTGACTTAAAGGTGCCGGGTAATATTTATACCCGCATTATGAACCCCACTACCGACGTATTAGAGCAACGTGTGGCGGCGATGGAAGGCGGCATTGCCGGTTTAGCTTTAGCTTCGGGGATGGCGGCGATTACTTACGCGATTCAATGTATATGTGAAGTGGGCACCAACATTGTCAGCACCAGCCAGCTATATGGTGGTACTTATAATCTATTTGCTCATAGCTTTCCCAAGCAGGGCATTGAAGTGCGGATGGTGTCAGCAGACGATTACGCCGGCTTTGAAGCAGCCATTGACGACAATACTCGGGCAATCTTTTGTGAGTCGATTGGTAACCCGGCGGGTAATGTAGTGGACTTGGTTAAACTGGCCGAGATTGCCCACAAGCACGGTATTCCATTAATGGTAGACAATACCGTGGCTACGCCGTTTTTATGTCGTCCTATCGATTTGGGTGCCGACATCGTTATCCACTCACTCACTAAGTACATTGGTGGGCACGGCACCTCGATTGGCGGGATTATTGTTGATTCAGGTAAGTTTGACTGGGTAGCAAATAAAGAGCGCTTTAAGATCTTAAATGAACCGGATCCTTCTTATCATGGTGTGGTATATACCGAAGCCTTAGGCCCTGCGGCTTATATTGGCCGTTGCCGAGTAGTGCCCTTACGTAATACCGGTGCCGCTATCTCTCCTTATAACTCCTTCCAAATTTTACAGGGCTTGGAAACCTTGGGTTTACGTATGGAGCGCCACTGTAAAAATGCCGAAAAACTGGCCGAATACTTACAGCAACATCCTAAAGTGGCTTGGGTTAATTACGCAGCGCTGAGTGCTAGCCCCTATCATCAGGTCTGTCAGAAGATCGCTGGCGGCAAGGCCTCGGGTATTTTGAGTTTTGGTATTAAAGGCGGTAAAGACGCGGGCGGGCGTTTTATTGATGCGCTAGAGATGATTTTGCGCTTGGTGAACATTGGCGATGCGAAGTCCTTAGCTTGCCATCCTGCAACGACTACCCATCGTCAGTTAAACGATGAAGAGTTGGCCAAAGCGGGTGTGAGTGCCGATTTAATTCGTATCTCAGTGGGTATTGAAAACATTGACGATATTATTGCCGATGTTGAGCAGGCTTTAGAAAAAGCCTAAACCTTTGGCCAGTTAAAGCCTGGCTCAGAGCGGTTTAACGCTCTGCATTACTAGCAGCATAGGGCTTAAAAAGTTTAAGCCCTATGCTGTAAATTCAGTTCCTCCAGTCTGTTTATTCCTTTATTGACTAAATAAAAAGTTACACCGCTGCAAAATCTGTTAACACTTCGGCTACACTGAAATAGGGTTTTAAGGATTGTGGTAATCTGAGGGATTTAGCTAATATGCGATGGTTTTTACTATTGAATATAGTGTTGGCTCAGAGCGTTGATGCCGACCATACAATGCGTATTTCTACCGTTGAAGGCGTTGTTGCCGCCCCTCATATTAGTGAGTTTGTGCGCGCGGCCTACCAACAGCTGGGCTATCAAATAGAGATTTTGCCCATGCCGGCCAAGCGCTCACTGCATCAGGCAAGAGACAGTGAAGATATAGACGGTGAACTGGCCAGAACCATATACGCTGCGGGCTATTTACCCAAACATACCCTTATCCCCGTTCCGGTTGGACAACTAAAAGTCGCCGCTTTTGTGAATAATGAAGCTCTAGTCATTCATAGCTGGTCGGATTTAAAACACTATAGGGTTGCCGCTGTTCGCGGGCATTTAGCTTCGGTGAATCGCTTAGCTGAGCATGGCGAAGCATATTTCTTAAATGATGCCGAACAAGTATTAACCATGCTGGAGCGAGGCCGAGTCGATGTGGCCATTTTGCCTAGGGGGGTGGGCTTGTATTGGATTAAAAAAAATCGCCATCGCGAGTTGAATATTCCGCCTACGGTGATCGAAGAAATTCCCATGTATCACTTTTTGCACTCGCGCCATCAAGACTTGGTTGAACCCTTAAGTCAAATAATGGCCGAGCTAAGGGAGCAAGCAGAGCTCATCGAATCGAATAACCCTCATAACATTAGCCCTGCCGAGTAACTGCGGTTATTGCTAGTGTTAGCCCTTGGCGTGCACAACTGTAGCTGTGTTAGCGGAAGAGCCTATGGCGCGTTTTTGCCAATAGAGCAGGCTCAAGGCCAAACTGAAATAGGCTGCTGCTTGTAGCCATAAGTGAGTAAAGTGCTGACTAACTTCATTAAACGAGGCGGCCATTTGGTTTATTTTCAACATGCCTAATACCATGGGTTTAGCCGGTACCACGTCAGAGAGAATGTTTATCATCGGCGGTACGCTGTCTAAAGGCCAAATAAAACCGCAGGAAAACACAATCGGCAAAGAGCTTAATAAGCCCACCGCGGTGGCGTAATCACGGTGAGGAAGTAAACAAGCAATGCATTGTCCTAGGCAAACTGTGGCAATTAAAAACGGTAATAACAGTTTAAATATATCGGCAATATTGGCCCAATGATGTACCCCTAGGGCATCAAAGGTAAAGCCAAAATAGAAGCAAGACATTAACCAATAAATGGCCACAAATAATAGGCAACGCACCGTTAACACCTTCACCACCGAGGCATACGCCAATACATTAGCCTGACTAGAACCTAGTTTGGGCGAAGCGTGTAAGCCCAGCGCAATCAATAAGGTTTGATGCAAAATAATGACAAACACTGCTGGTATCACGTAATCAAGATAACCTTGGTTGGCATTAAATACCGCTTCTGCTTGGAGTTGAACCGGGGAATGTAGTTTGCTGGCTAGCTCTAATGGCACCCCTTGCAGCAACATTTGGCTTACCTTCACTTGCGCGGCAAGTGTACCCGAGGTGGTGGCTAAGCCTTGTACGATGGTGCCATAAACAAGAAAGTAAGAGGCGTCGCCAGCATAAGACAAGGTAGGCGAGCGGCCCAATAGCAGGTCACGATAGAAGTGTTTAGGCACCACCAAAAAGCCACTAATTTTTCGTTCAATTAATTGTTGCTGCGCCTGCTCTATGGTGGCTACTTGGGCGACCACCTGAACTAGAGGGCTAGCGTCCACCATGCGCAGCAGTTGTCGGCTCAACTGGCTACCGTCGTGATTAATCACCGCAATTGATTGCTGCAAGGGCGTTTGCAAACGATAGGGCTGAGGATAGAGAAAGGCATAAAACAGCAAACCGCCAATCACCGTGACCAGTAGCGAACGGTTCCTGATTATTCTACGCCACTCTAGCGGCAATAAGGGAAAAGATCTCATGCTAATGGCTCCTCACTGTGAGGAAGGCTGAAGCGTCGTTTTACCAAGTAGGCCGCTAACAAAAAGCCAGTACCGAAGAGCAGCAAAATACTTAACTGCGGCAGGGCTTGGCTAACATGGGCGCCATAGTTAGCTTGGGTGACTTGCAACTCAATATATTGAGTGATGGGAATTAATTGGCGCCAAAACTGGGCAAACTGGGGCATGTCGGTAACCGGAAAGGTGACGCCCATAAAGGCAAAGCTGGGCGCGGTGAGGGCACCGGTAAAGCTAAATGAGGGGGCCATATCTTGAAAAAACAACATAAAGACTAAACAAATGGCTTGGGTTGCCATAATGCACAGCAGCATGCCCAGTAACAAAATGCTCCACGAACCGCGCATCGGCCAGTCGAATACATGGAACATCAACGTGCATAACAGGATGCCTTGTAGCCACAAGAGGGCGCCAAAAAATAGCAGTTTAACGCTAATTTTACTCAGCGCTTGTTGGCCCAGCCAGGCATTGTAGCGCTGTTCTTTTAACTCTGCGCCCAAGGCTAATATGGTGACGGCTACAATCAATACTTGCCAGAAGGCAGGCAAAGCCGCTGACACAATAAATTGGGCATAGTTACTATTACCGTTGTATAGGGCGCTGATTTGGTTGCGAATAGGGACAGCTGCGCTCATCGCTTGCATCAGTTGGGTATTACCCGCGCTGAGTTTTTTGGTTACCTCTATTTTGGCATTAAAGGTGCCATGGGCCTGTTGTAGCGCCGAGTTGATTTGCTTACCTAACACCATGAATTGGCTGTTGTAGTAAGCGGCGACTTTGGGCGGGCGAGCCAATTTAACCTGTTTTTCTAGGCCCTCGGGAATAATCACCAAGGCCGAGACATCGGCCTTGCGTAACATGCGTCGCGCTTCGATCTCATTGCTTACACTAATGACCTTAAGACTAGGGCTGGCGTCATAGTGTTGCTGTAAGGTTCTGGATATTTGGCTATGGTCAAGGTCGACCACGGCAATGGGTAACTCGCGGGTTAAACCGGCGGAGAAAATCCACCATACCAGCAAAAAAACCAAGATGGGTAACCAAGTGAGTAAGCTGAGCAACCAGCGATCTCGACATAGCAGTTGCCACTGTTGTACCAACAACTGCTGTACGGTCACGCTTTGCGTAGACGCTTGACTCATGGCTTATTGCTCAAGCTCAATGATGGCGCTCATGCCCACGCGCAATTGGTCGATTTGCTGTAGTGGCCGGGCTTCAATTTCAAAGGTGCGTAGGTCAAAGCCGGTGCGACTATCGGTGGCGCGCCAAGTAGCAAAATCACCCATCACCGATACATGGGACACTTCAAACTTAAAGCTTTGGTTGTCTAGTGCCGGTAAGCGGGCCATAAACTGATGGCCTTTTTGAAACTGACTGAGTTGGTCTTCACGCACATGTAATACTAACCAAGCGTCTTGCATATCGATGATTGATACCACCGGAAAACCAGTAGGGGCCAATTCACCGCTTTGCAATAACAGCTGGCTTACCTCACCGGCATGCCAGCTGGTGACGTCGGTATCGCTGGTAAAGGCTTCTACTTCGGCCACTACGCCAGCGGCGGCTCTAACTTGTTCTTGAGCGGCTTTTTTGGTTTCATCGCGCGCCCCTTCTTGTGCCAGTTGGTACATTTGCGAGGCGGCATTTTCGGTATAGCGTGCGGCTTGCCATTGGGTATAGGCTTCGTCACGTTGTTGTTCGGCCACTACGCCATCTTGGTAGAGGTTGTTAACCCGTTGGTAGGTTTTTTCGGCTAGCTGGGCCGCCGCTTGCGCTTTCTGCCATTGGTCTTTGGCGGCGGCGACTTCTTGAGAGCGCGCGCCGTTTTCTGCCTGTTCTGCCATGGCCGAGGCGGCTTGCTGTCCGGCTTTTGCCTGCACTAACTTGGCGTCTAACTCGGGGCTAGTAATGGTGAAAATAAGCTGGCCGGGTTCAACCTGCTGGCCTTTTTTCACTAATACTTGGTCAATTCGGCCTGCCACTTTAGACGAAATATTATATTGCTGGGCTTCAATTTGCCCTTGCAATAGTTGAGGTTTGGGTTGGTAGGCCTGCCAAAACGAATAGCCTACCCAAGCAATAATGATACCTAGCGGCACCAGAGGAAGAATTGCAGATGATTTACGCATAAGTAAGCCCTAGTTGAAGCGATAATATTGTGAAAAGTTAGCCATTTCGCCGCTGAGTGCGGTGAGCTTTGCCAGTGCCAATACATGATTATAGGCGGCGGCTTGGCGCTGGGTTTTAACACTGGCCAGAAACATTTCGGCATCCACCACATCTACAGAGGTGGCCAAGCCCTGATTAAAGGCTTTTAAGCGGATCCGTAGGTTCTCTTCAGCCAAGGCTAAAGATGATTCAAGCCCTTGGTATTCCTCTAGCGCAAGTTGTGCTTCGCGATAAGTTTTTTCTACTAACAAACCTAGGTCTCGTTCCGCCTGAGCGCGCACATAGCCGATTTGGCGAACCGTGCTGTGAGCGGCGTTGACCTTGTCGGCGCGGCCAGAGTTGTCGATAAGTGGTATAGATACGCCCACTCCTACCATCCAGTCGGGCGCATATTGAGCGGCTAAGCTGTCGCCTTCGTATAGCTGGTAGTTACCAAACATAAACACTTCCGGCATGTAGCTGCCTTTCTCAATAGTGACCAGCTTTTTCGCTTGTTCGGTTTTGCTGTCGAGGATCGCCAGACCGGGGTAACTATTAAGGGTGCGGCTCATAAATTGTTCTAAGCCGGGAATGGCTGACTCGGTAAACAATGCCGTGCTGGGTTCAACCGTTTGCTGGCTATGTAACAGATCTTTTAAGGCCAGTTGGGCAATTTGATAGTTACGCAGGGCTTTTTGAGTATCGACCTTAGCCTTGTCATAAGACGCATCGGCTTGTAAGCGTTCAACGTAGGCAATTTGCCCTTGTTGCTCTAGTTTTAAAGCGTTGCTTAGATGTTTCTTTAAGCCATCTTCTACTTCTTTATAGGTTTCTGCTACCTGAGCTGCCAATACTACGCCGAAGTAAATACGGGCTAAGTCTTCAAACTTAGCTTGCTGCTGCATGGCCAGTACCTTACCCGCTTCTATGTGTTGCTCGCGCGCAATGTCGATAGCCGCGCCGCGTCGTCCGCCGGTGTATAACGGCCAAATGGCGCGAATAGAGCTGGTGGTAATATCTTGGTCGGTAAAATTGGTTACCGTGGGTAACTGCAGAAGCGGCGCCAAGATTTGTCCTAAGGCTGGATCTAAGCCGCTTAAATCTAGTGAGGCGAGCGGCTCTAAATCTTTTAAATCTAAAGAGACTGGTTTTTCTAGGCGCGTATAGTTGCCGGTTAAGTCAACCTTGGGATAGTAGAGCGCTTTAGCTGCTTCGCGTAGCGCTTCGCTGCGTTCTACACTGGCCTTGTTGGCAGCTAAGCTATCGTTGTTTGTTAACACTTCTTGCCATGCTTGTTCAAAGCTCATGGCGTAAGCTTGACCGACTAGAGCGAGCTGCAATACTCCGAAGATTAAACTTGAATATATCGCGGTAAGCAGTTTTTTCACTTAACATGGTCCTTATGATTTAGAGTAATTACTCTACATTAACTAGCCTTGTTGATACAAGTTTTACTCTGCGCTTAACAGTCTCATTTGACGTAATTTTAGTCAATTAAGTTTGGGCCTAATAAGGCCAGGTTAAGGGCTTATCAAACCGAAGGTGGCAGTGGAGTGGTTAATCAGTATGGTTAAAGCACTTTTTCACTTGTCTGTGAGTTATCACGTCAGCGAGAAGTTTACAGTGCTGGCTATATTTAAGGCGAGCCATTCTCGGACGCTCACCTTTTTTATTGAGCAACCCAAGTGGATATAATTAACTTTTTTGTTAATACTGTTTAGACCCATGAGTTAGGACTTGATGTTTTAGCGCCTTGCTTAATCTTCTATAAACATAAGGATATGTATGAAGCTTAATTATTTATGGTCGTTAGCTTTAACAACGGCTTTACTGTCTTGGGCGAGCAATGTTAACGCCTCGATAAATCAAGCTGATTTATATGGCAGTTGGCATTGTAAAACTTCACTTGAAGAGAATGGCGTGAAGATATTTGTAGATATGGACGCCAATTATATTCGTAATGGTAAGTCAAATGGCTTTGGTTTCTTTGTTATCCGCTTTCCTGATGGACTAGAAGTCAAGTATTCGGTTACGGGAAGCGGTGTTTGGCAGCTAAAAAATGGCTATCTCATTGAAACGAGTGAGGAGATTAAGGTGGTTAACCTTAGTCATCCTAGATTAGACAAAATACTGGATATGGAGAGCTTATTTCCGCAAAACGTCAGTGAATCATCTAAAGTTCTACAGCTAAATAAATCCTTTTTGAAAGTGAAATCCGAAACCAACGGAACAGTAATTGGCTGTAAGCGCAGTTAAGTGCTTAATAACGATAGCTCTTTCTGGTTAGGTAGTTTTACTAGAAAGCGCTGTTTCCCCAGCTAAATCACTTATTGCCCCTATTTGCGCAAACAAGCGCCGCGAAGCACTCTAATGCTGGCTTTTGGCAAAAGTAAATTTCACGAATACATCATAAATTTTAGATAAGTTGCTGGTGTAACTAGATATTTATTTGATAAATTTGTTTTTAATTTTATTAGAAGGCAGTGCTGCGTAGCCAAAGCCCAGCCTTGATGAATAAACGACTAGGCCGAATCGACGCTATTCTTCCGCTTTCCTCCTCAGTTAGCAGGTGCTTTGGTTGGAATCATCCAGCATCGCGCTAAGGGCGTAATCCTGTGGCCAGGCGACTTGGTACTTAAAGTAAAAGATTATTGGTTAATTAGTAAGGAAATAAACATGGAAGTCGGTGTTTTTGATAGAACAGAAACCAGCGATAAAATCATCAGTGGCAGTATGTATAACATGGTGATTGGGGCAACCCTGCTGTGGGGCTTTGCGCTTAATTGGTTAATGGTGAAGAACATTCCCGCCGAAGCGATTCGTTCGGTAAGTCCCTTGGTGTTTTTTGGTGGTTATTTCGCCTCATGTTTCTTCGGTATTTATCTGTTTCGCAAATCAGATAATCCGCTGGTGAGCTTCATTGGTTACAACTTCATCGTAGTGCCTTTTGGTTTAATCATTAACGTGGTGGTTAGTCAGTACAATCCAGAAATTGTATTGGAAGCGGTAAGAGTGACCGGCATGGTGACCTTTGTGATGATGTTGTTGGGCTCGATGTATCCCGCCTTTTTCCAACGCATTATTGGTGGCCTGTTCATTGCTCTGTTGTGTGTGATAGTGGTGGAGTTGATAGAAATCTTCATCTTTAAAACCCATCACGGCGTGCTCGATTGGGCGGTGGCACTGATTTTTTGTGGCTACATCGGTTACGACTGGGCGCGCGCCAATGCCATTCCCAAAACCTATGATAACGCGATAGACAGCGCCGCTGCCCTGTACATGGACATCATCAACCTATTCCTGCGTATTTTGCGCATTCTGGGTAGAAAGTAATTAACGTTAATGGATGAGCCGCGGCTAAGCTGACAGAAAACTGTAGCGTCGCGGCAACTTGTTAAGGAAAACAAATGCATCACCAGCAACAGCTCAATCCTTGGTTCTCCATGTGGACCAAGCCTCGCGCTACTATTCAACAAATCATCGACAATAACCCTCAGCATCTGGTGCTGCTATTGGCGGCGATAGCCGGCTTTGGCGAAGTCTTAAATCGCGCCAGCTTTAAAAGCTTGGGCGACAGATTTGAGTTGCCTTATATCTTTATTATTGCCGCAGCTTTAGGGCCATTTCTGGGTATTATCGGCTTGTACATTGGTAGCTTTCTATTTCGCTGGGTAGGCTCTTGGCTAGGTGGTGAAGCAAGCACTCAAGAGATCCGCGCCGCCATTGCTTGGGCCGGTGTGCTGAGTATTTGGAGCTTACTACTTTGGGTGCCAGAATTGGCTCTGTTTGGCCAAGAGCTATTTACCACCGCCACGCCGAGGATTGATGCAAGTCCGCTGTTGGCGGTGACGCTATTGGGCTTTTCCATAGCAGAAATCATTCTTGGATTATGGGCCTTGGTGGTGCTTTTAAAATGTTTGGCGCAGGTACAGGGTTTTTCTGCGTGGAAGGCCTTGGGCAATCTAATTCTGTCTGCACTGGTTATTGTAGTGCCGATTATGTTGCTGGTGTTTGCCTTTATCGCTTTGGTATAGGCCTATCTGAGCAATCTGTCATTTTTTGCGGCATGGTGTTGGTGTTCTGCTAACGCACTGTAGCGGCTGCTGCTGGACTGGTCTTGTTGTTCGATTTCGCCTTGACGGCGACTTCATTTTCTTTAACCGTTAAAGAAAACGAAGCAAAAGAAAGACGGCCCGGCATCCTCGTAGTTACCGTAAATGATTTGTCAAAACCACGCGCCTGCGCAACTCGCTACGCTCAAACAGTGCTCGGCGTAATCGCGGTTTTGGCGGCATCATTTGGCGAGGATGCATGGGGAGGGAAAGCCGTCATTTGCCATTGTTGAGTGGGTAAAATGATTTAATCTAAAGCTGTGTTTGGATTGTTGGCAACGCATTGATTTTTGGGCTATGCAGGCTTAACTAAGCGAAAGAAAGGCCGCCCTAGCATCTCCGTTACTCCTGCGCAGCCCGTTCATCTGGGGGTGAAGCAAACACGCTTTGGCGAGTATCGGATCTATGCCTGAGCGGGCTAGCAAAATGTTGAACGTGCTCTGGTTCGCGTCTTGCTCACTTAGCGTATGATTGTTAATTGTTTTTATATTTATTGGTGCGGCGATGAATGCTTAGTGATTACCTTGTACGGTAGGCTAGCTTGCAAGGTCGCAGCAATACAATGTTATGGGTATTTTTAATTGAGAAAGGAAGGTCGATTTGAAAAGTGAATTAGTCAATATTTGCTATGAAGGCGAATCTGGTAACTCAGACATTCGTACACTCTCCCATGAAGGGCTGTTACATATCTCATTGAAAGATATTCTGGTAACTCTGAACAAAGAAAACAGAGAGCTTAACGAAACGCATGCGCCTAAACTAATGGCTGGCCTTATAAAATCACAGCTGGAAGCTTTGGATATAGATGAATATATTTCTGTTCCATCAGTCAACCCAATATTTGACGGTGAAACTGAAATTTTTGTTACCCAACCAGGGTTATACCGAGTTCTCTCTAGTGATAGAAGCAAAGCCGGAAAGCGGTTCCAAAAGTGGCTTTATCACGAAGTTATTCCTTCTTTAACTAAACATGGTGTTTATCCACCACCACATGAAGCAAAAGGGTCTTTGCTTACTCAAATGGCAGAGATCGTAGCGCAAAATTCAAGGATGATCGCGGATGCGCTAGCGAAACAAGATGAGCTTGAGCAGGACGTTATTACAGTAAAAAGCAAGCTTGGAACTGTAGTGGACAAAGTAAATGCTATGGACTCTAAGGAGCCTGAAGATACGTTTATTGTGACTGTCCGTCACAGGTGCAGT
>NZ_JBNKPP010000235.1:0-3666 GCF_050295395.1 Agarivorans sp. | reverse complement strand
AGATCGTCATGTCAGTCACTATGAAGTCCGCGAGAACACGTGGTTATAACAATTTAAGAGTGATTCGCAACGCTTGGCGCTCTCACTTCAGGTTTAGGTTTGTACTTATGGCGCGATGGGTTGGGTTAGGTGTTAGCGTTATTCAAACTTTAATTGGGCGTTGATATGTTCCCTTCTGTCAACGCGGACAAGTCTAGGTTTTTATATTAAGGTGTATTTTGATGATTTTTGAAATGAGAACTTATACGATTAAGATTGGTAAGTTAAAGAACTATATTGACCACTTTGAAAAAGTGGGAATGCCAATAATATCGAATTATGCAACCCTTGTTGGTTATTGGTACACGGACATAGGTGAACTAAACCAAGTAATTCATATTTGGTCTTACAGTGATTTGAATGATAGAGCCAAAAAGAGAAAAGAACTATACCAAGATAACGCATGGCTAACTGAGTTTATTCCTAGCGCCATGGAAATGTTAGAGAAGCAGGAATCAAAAATAATCAGTGCGGTAAACTTCTCACCGATTAAATAAATTTGTAGTACGAAGACCTAAAAATCAAATGAACAGCAAACGCTGCGTGGCTTTTCGGGCTTGTCGCTTAGCGCCAGTTTAACCCAATATTCCACTTCGGTTTGCTGCCAGTTATTTGGGCGTTGATCTCTAAAGCCGCAACTCTGTTTTGCCCAATTGTGAGTTTTACAACCAGTACTTTGTCTTCAAGAAGTAGCGGTGACTGACAAGTTAAGGTGTAGGCCTAAGCATGAGTCAGTAGATTTAAAACTTAATTGAGCGACGACCGGTTTTGCTGTTCGGCGATGGCACTGCTTTCTCTGTCTGCTTTGATTTGGATTGAGCTTGCTTGGGTTTGCTCTGTTTTGGACTGACCTCGCTGGGCGCTTCGTCGCACACTACATACAGAAACTGGCCGTTAAACTCGATTATGTCTCCGGCATAAACTTTTTTACGTTTGCGCTGCTCTACTTCACCGTTTAGGCCAACATAGCCTTCGGCAATAGCGAGTTTCGCCTCTCCGCCACCGTTTACCAAATTACCTATTTTTAATACTTTATATAGCTCGATGGGTTGCTGCTGAACGATAACGTCGAGAGCTTCCACTTCTATTTCTTGCGAGGGATCTTGCTGTTGTTTCATTGCTTTGACCAACTGGGGGATAACAGCTGTGATTATGGTGAGCAAGCAAAGTGAGGTCAAGCAAGATTGGCTTTGGCTAAAAACTCATAAACACTTTAAATAAACGTCAAGCAAAGTTGCGGCTAGTTAGCGATAAGTTTCAGGTAGCAGCGCTTTAGTCATTACAATAACTAAGGGGTTGGTGCATAAACTAGTTATTTTTTTTCTTAGTTCACGGTTTCACTTGATCTATGGAGAGGAGATAAATATTATCAATTTTTGCTGAATTAATACTCATCGCTTTATCCTGTAGTCCTCCTCAGTTTCATATAAAGCCCTTTAGTATCAGCGTTTAAGGAAAGATAAAAGACCAGGGAGTTGTTCTTTGAAATCACCTAGCTGTACTTGTTGTTCGTTGTTGTTTTTTATGACTTTTGCGGTCGCCGCTCAGGAGTCGTTATCTAGCTTAGATTTAGAGTCTTTAATGAGCGAAGATGTTCAAGCAACATCTGTCATGAAGCGCGCTCAGTCAACCTTTAGCACACCCGCTTCTTTGTATGTATTGAGTAAAGAAGACATCCGAGCCTCTGGCGCTTTAACTGTGGCTGAGTCGCTAAAGTTGGTTCCCGGTATTGAAGTGCGGCAACTGGATAATAACCAGTGGGCCATTACCACACGAGGAGTGGCAGGTCGGCATACCAGTAAGTTATTGGTGATGGTCGACGGTCAAAGTGTTTATAACCCCACCTTTGCTGGTGTGTATTGGGAAACTCTTAATGTCCCTCTTTACGATATTGAACGTATTGAAGTGATACGAGGGCAGGGCGGCCTATTGTGGGGGAGTAACGCGACCAATGGTGTGATTAATATCATTACCAAAAATAGTTTAGATAGTCGCGGTACTCTGTTGCAAGTGAGTAGTGGCGATCCGCTTAATTACGAGCTTGCTTTACGCCATGGTGGATATTTGGGGCGCACCGGCAGTTACCGTGTGTATGCCGGTTTAAAAGATGTTGATAATTCTGCCCACGGTATTGAGATGGAACCGCATGATGATGCTCAGCAGCAAAGTATTGGTGCTCGCTTTGATTTTGCACCCAGTGATGATGTGTCGGTTCTTGCTCAGCTGCATTATTCCCACACCGAGCAGAGCCAAAACTTAGATGCTTTGTCGCGCGATGTGAATATTAATGTTTTGCACCAAGATCAGTTTAAGCAAGATGATGCGCGGGTGATGGTACGTTTAGAGCATCGTTTATCTAGTAAATCAAACCAAATGCTACAGGCGTCTTGGTCTTTACAAGATGGTGAACAGTTATTCTTAAAGGAAAGGTTCCAGTCTCTCGATCTTGATTACCAGATGAATTCAATATTTGGCAGAGCGCAGTTAGATTGGGGCTTAAACTATCGAAATAGTTACCTGCCGTTCACCGCTAACTACATTATTAGCAGCGATGAAAACCTAACTCGCCTTGAGCATTACGGAGCCTTTCTTCAGCTACAGTACGCGCTTATTCCCAATAGCTTGAATTTGAGTTTTGGTAGTAAGTTGGAGCACAACAGTTTTACCGGTTGGGAAAACCAGCCTGCGGCCCGCTTAAGCTGGCAAGCTAGCACCAATCATGTCTTATGGGGTGCGGTATCGCAGGGCGTAAGGATCCCTTCTTTCGCTGAGTATGATTATGATACGGCCTTACATGGCGTTCGGGTGGGTAACCTTTATCAAACGGGTATAGAAGCTATTGATAATTATCACCTGCGCACCGTATTAAATGGTAACCAACAAGTTGAGCCGGAAAAGTCTTTGTCATATGAGCTGGGTTACCGTTTCAATCAAAGACCTTGGTCTTTGGATGTGTCGTTATTTCATACTAAGTCACGTAATGTATTTGCTGTATATCCTAACCCTGAGTCAGTTGATATTCAGCAAATCGCCGGTTTGTTGGCTACAGGACAATATCTCGATGTACAACAAGCCTTAGCCAATAGCGTGCTGGAATTTGATGTTGTGTCTAACGCTGAACTTGACGTTACTGGCGGGGAAGCAATACTCGCGTGGCAAGCAAATGATTTTATTAAGGCCGAGTTAGGCTATAGTCAGTTCCGCTATCGTTATAACTTACAAGCCAACACTCAGCCTGCCATTGGGGATGATTCCGATAGTCGTCAGTGGCTTGCCAAGTTGGGCTGGCAAGTGACTCAACACCACGCTTTATTTGGTTTATTCCGCTCCATCCAAAGCGATGCTTACCATGCCGATAATTATGATGTACTGGATTTAAGTTGGACTTGGCAAGTTCACGATAGCGCCTTTTTATCTTTAAGCGCTAAGAATCTATTGGCTGGTAAGCATGTTGAATATAACAATTATTCTGAAACCTTTACCGTTTCCAATTATATTGAGCGTAGTTTTGTATTGCGCTTTTTAGCGGAGTTTTAATGCCCTTTCTTAAGCGCTGGTTGAAAGCTTGTTTAAGCGTGCTGATGCTATTGTTGGCTGGACATGCCACGGCCAGTGAAAAAGAGCAGG
>NZ_JBNKPP010000234.1:0-9471 GCF_050295395.1 Agarivorans sp. | reverse complement strand
AATTTGAAACACCTTGACCATCGACTCGGCTAGCATGCTACCAAAGCCCATGATGGCCAGTGCGGCACTAATCAAAACCGCAGCCGTGCCCAACTCTTTAGAACGGGCTATCTGGCCTTTTTCTCGAGCATCCTGGAGTTTTTTCCCCGTGGGGTCTTCCGTTTTTTCTTGTTCGTCATCGGCCATCGTAATTTAACCTTAACTTCAACAGCCAATACGAAGCATGCTACATGCCAAACTGCGACCAAGCTCCCACTGCGCTTCGAAGTGAGCCATGAATCCGCCAATCGTTAACCAAAGAATGAACAAGCCAAATAACATGCTCACCGCAAAACCAATACTAAATATATTCAATTGGGGCGCAGCTCGGGTCATGATACCGAAAGAAAAGTTAACTAATAACATCGCCACCACCGACGAAATCGATAGTGCTAGCGCCGCCAAAAATAACTGCGAATACCAACCGGCTAGCAGTTGGTAATCAAGACTGGCTAAGCCATTCATCCCGATAGGCAGAGTCTCAAAACTCATGGCGATGAGGCTAATCAATTGCAAGTGACCATCTATAGCCAAAAATAGCAAAGTAGCTAAGAGTAAATAAAATTGTCCAACAACTGGGGTACTTTGGCCATTGTTAGGATCCACCATCGACGCAAAACCCAAGCTGGTTTGCATCGCAATCACCTGCCCACCAATCACAAAAGTCTGCATCACTAACTGGGAAATAAAACCGATGGCGGCACCAATCAATACCTGCTGCGCTAAAACAATAACCGCATTAAAAGAAAACAGTTCAATATCGCTTACCGGTGGTAATACCGGGACCAAAGCAAAGGTGATCGCAAGAGCTAATAACAAACGAACCCGAGTGGGTACCGATTTACCACCAAAACTGGCCAGAGCCATTAACATGGCCGCCACTCTGGTTAACGCCCATAAATACTGCGCTATCCATGCCATGACCACACTAGCGGGAAACTCCATTAGCCAACAACCTGCGGAATCATCTCCACCATGGTGAAAAACAACTCCATTAACTTTTCAGTAAACCAATGCCCGGCAAACATCAGCGATGCCAAGGTAACCAAAAGGCGAGGCAAAAAGCTCAGAGTCTGTTCGTTAATCGATGTAGCGGCCTGAAAAATAGATACCACTAAGCCCACCAGCAGGCTGGGTATAATGGCGGCCGAGACCAATATCACCACCTGCCCTAAGGCTAAACGGAATACATCAACAAAGACTTCTGGTTCCATGTTTAGGCTTCCTTGGCGCTATATACCAAAACTATTCGCGAGGGTTCCCATCACCAAACTCCAGCCATCAACCAATACAAACAACATCAGTTTAAAGGGTAAGGAAACAATCATTGGTGACAACATCATCATCCCCATGGCCATTAAAATACTGGCCACTACCAAGTCAATGACCAAAAAAGGAATGAACAGCATAAAGCCAATCTGGAAAGCGGTCTTTAACTCGGAAGTAATAAAGGCAGGGATCAATACGTTAAACGGTACTTCCTCAGGCGCCGCCACCTCAATTTTGGCGATTCTGACAAAGGTTTCTAAGTCGGTTAAACGCGTTTGCGCCAGCATAAACTCTTTCATTGGCTGCTTAGCTTGTTCAAAGGCCTGCATCGAGCTTAGCTCTTCGTTCAAATAAGGCTGAACCGCATTTTGGTTTACCTGATCAATCACCGGCGACATGATGAAAAACGTTAAAAATAAGGCGATACCAATAATTACTTGGTTAGAAGGGCTTTGCTGTAAGCCCATCGCCTGACGCAGTATAGACATCACCACCACTATTCGAGTGAATGACGTCATCATAATCACCAAGGCTGGCAGGAATGACAACGCCGTCATTAACGCGAGAACCTGCAGGGTGACAGAATATTCTTGTCCACCATCTGCATTGGTGGTCATGGTAATCGCTGGTAAAATGCCGTCTTGAGCATAACTCGGCAAAATCATTAAGCAGCTTAACACCAAGCCATAGAGCAGCTTACTTTTCATTTTTAAACAACATTCCTTGTAGCTGTTTAGCAAACGGTGCATTCATTTTAGACCCAGCAGGCACCGGCAATGGAGTCTCTAATTTATCTAATAAATTAATTGAATGCTGGGTAATACCTAACAAATATTGTTGCCCGCCGATTTCCACAACGGTAACTCGCTCGCGCGCTCCCAGCGTCAAATTGCTCACTACCTTGGCTTGGCCTGCAGAAAACTGATTAAGACGCGTTTTCTTCAATATCCAAGCACAAACAAAAATAGTTACCAAGACTAAGGCCAAGGACATTAACCAAGAAACGATCTCAATCGGCGTAGATGGAGGGCTGGCTGTGGCGGCTGGTTCTGCGGCTGCTGGCAATACCGTGCCAGCAAACAACGAGAGGATTAAGCGATAAAGCATTATTTAAGCTTTTTAATGCGTTCAGTTTGGCTAATCACGTCAGTTAAACGAATACCAAACTTATCATTGACCACAACCACTTCACCATGGGCGATCAAGGTGCCATTTACTAATACATCCAAGGGTTCACCGGCCACCCTGTCCAACTCAACCACCGAGCCTTGGTTTAGCTGTAACAAATTACGAATACTGATATTGCTACGCCCTACTTCCATGGAAATGGTGACAGGAATATCCATGATTGCGTCAAGTTTACGTTGCTCCTCTTCGCTAATCGGTTTTGACTCATCAACAAACTCTTCAAGCGGAGCGGGTTCGGCCTCAGCCATTGCTGCCGCCCACTCATCTGCCATATCATCTTGATCACTCATAGTTGTTCCTTATTACTCTCACTCTTCGTTCTTCGCTGAGCGGCGGCCGTTTCTTACCACCAATTCAAGATCGCTTTTAACCGTATCAGGGCGTTTCAATTTGGTATCAATTTTCAGCGCCATTTTTTCATTTTTCTTACCCAGTTTGACTCGAAAACTCGGCAAATCTTCTACATACAGCATCGCCGTTTCCGGCATTTCAATAGGAATAATATCTCCGGCCTTAAGCTCCATTAATTGCCGTAGGGTGAGCTCTGTTTCCAACAATTTAGTATGTAAGCCCACCGGTACATCCATAATTTCGTCGGTTAAAGCCGAACTCCAGCGTTGGTCGGTATCTTGCTTATCACTTTGTACGCCGGCATCGAGCAACTCACGAATAGGCTCCAACATGGAGTACGGCATAGCAATGTGAAAATCACCGCCGCCGCCATCAAGTTCGATATGAAAAGAACTCACCACAATGACTTCCGTAGGGCTAACAATGTTCGCCATAGCAGGGTTAACTTCTGAGTCTAAATAATCAAAACCCACATCCATAACCGGTGCCCATGCTTCCACGTAATCTTCAAAGATGAGTTTCAACAACATTTGAATGATGCGCCGTTCAGTGGGAGTAAATTCACGCCCTTCAATCTTGGCGTGATAGCGCCCATCACCACCGAAGAAATTCTCCACCAAAATGAATACCAAACGAGCTTCCATGGTGATCAAGGCGGTTCCTTTAAGCGGACGAAAACGCACCATGTTTAAACTGGTAGGGACAAACAAGGTATGTACGTACTCACCAAACTTAATCATTTGCACGCCGTTAATCGATACTTCCGCAGTGCGGCGCATCATATTGAACAGGCTGATCCGCATATGCCGTGCAAAGCGCTCGTTAACCAACTCCAAGGTGGGCATTCGCCCGCGCACAATGCGATCTTGAGAAGAGAAGTCAAATTCAACCACACTGCCGGACATCTCCGGCTCAATGACATCCTCTTCTATATCGTCTACGCCGTGTAACAGCGCATCGATTTCGTCTTGGCTTAATAAATCGCTCACGTCAGTCCTTTATTGCATGACAAAGCCGGTAAACAGGATTTTCTCAACCACGACTTTACCAGTTATTTCTTTTAACGCTTTCTGTGTCTCAATTAGCGAGTTTTCACGTATTTTGTCTTTGCCTTCTTGCGTAGAAAGCTCTTCAACTGAGGCGGCACTAAAGACACTTAATAAGGTGCCTTCAATTAGAGGAATATGTAACTTAGCTAATTCCTCATTCGCCGTTCCACGAACCAGTAATTGTACTTTGATTTGAACTAAGCGATCTCGGCTATCCCCCACAATATTAAACACGAAAGGTCGAGGCATGCCCACATACAACGCCGTATGAGTCACCGTTTCTTGCACATTCTCTGTAGCTGTGGCCGCCGCAGGCGCCTGCTCTTCACCACCACTCAATAGCAAAAATCCGACTACGCCACCAATCACCAGTACCAGAACTATGGCAATAATGATTATTAGCTTCTTTTTGCTTCCGCTTGCGCCATCTTCGACGGTCAATTCAGATTCTTCGGCCATTTAAGTTTCCATGAAATATTCGCTAAACTGTTTTTATTATTACATAGTTAAGAGTGGCTTCAACAGCGCCACTGGTAAATAAACTAGGCGTAATAATCGATCCCGTCACTATTTGTTTGTTTTGCCAGCATCGCAGTTAAGTCTTGTTCGGCTAAGTCGTCGTTTTGCTCGGTATTTTCAGCTCTAGCGGAGAAAAAGGAAGTTTGCCCTTGCCCCTGATGAGAAGCATTACCTTGCTGCTGTTGACTCACCTGATTTTGTCCCAATTCTATCCCTTGTTGCTGCAACATTTCCCGCAGACGCGGCATAGTTTGCTCTAAAGCTTCTTTTGCCTGAGGATTTTGTACTTGAATGTGCACCGTTACCTGCTGGTCTTGATTCATTTGTAAACGAACATGCATGCTGCCTAATTCTGCCGGATCAAGCCGTATTTCGGCTTTTTGCATGCCCTGACTCAACATATATTGCACTCGTTGATTCAATTCTGCTGGCGCTTGATAATGTGCAGGGTTTAAGCGCTCACCAATAAAACTTGCCTTGTCATTGGCTTGATTAGCTAACTGCGCTTGTTTTAATCCCAAGTCCTGAGTAGAAGACTCTGCTCTGCTAATGCCTTCTGAGCTAGTGGCCGGTCTAAACAAGCTAGCAGCCTCAGGTTGACGAGCCGACTCAGCCGCATGTAAAACTTGTTGAGAGTGCCCTTGTGTTTGCTGATCGGGGTGCTCATCACTTCCATGCTGGTCACTTTGCTGACTGATAACTTCACCAGCCGCTTGATTAACGGCTGCTTTATCAATGACCGACTGGGCTTGGGCGCCGCCAGTTTTGGTGGCTGTAACGGTGTTGGGCTGCGCAGCACTCGGCTTAGCTTCACTAGCAAGTCGAGTGGCATGTTCACTGGTATTCGCTTGTTCACTGACAAGTTTGACACCGGCCTCATTGCTCGTCTGTTGTTGCGGCTGGGACTTAGCGGAAACAGCCGATGCCTCAGGTTGAGAATCCAACGTAGTTTGAGTCGGCTTGGCGCTGTTCTTATCATTTCCAACTTGGTTATAGCTAAGCTCAGAACGATTTAAGCTGGTACTGTGTAGTTTCGACTCGTCTAGCTGTTCTGTTATTGCGGCACTAGCAGGTGTAGTGGCGGCGGCTTTAGCCTGCTCGCTTGAAAGCGGCTTTTGCTCTTGACTTACCACCGCTTTAGCCGCTTCTGGCGCTTTCCCAGCCTCACTCACTTTAGCTGACAAATCAGACTGACGGCTATTAAGATTAGTACTTTCTGAATTAGCCTCGTCAGCGACTTGAGTCTTCTCTGCAATGTTAACTTTATCGTTAATTTGGGCCTTATCTGTAGTGGCTTGGACAGCAGCGTTAAGTTTAGCCTCTACCTGCTGTTCCGCTTTCAGCTTTAGTGTAGTCTTGCCGTCTTCAGCGCTTAGTTTTTCTGACTGAAGTGGTCGCACAGTGACAGCTTGCTCTACTTGTTCGCCGGCGTCTTGTTGAGTTGAAGAACTTTGAGCATTCAACGCAGTCACATTCGCCGGCTCAGTTTGCTTAAGCTTGGTAACGGCTGACGCCACTTGCGTTTCAACTGATTTAGCCACTGTGTCAACAGCAGCTTGTTGATCACTTTTAGTCGCTGTTTGCGCCTCGGAGTCGCTTAATAACTCAGTCTCAGCGTCACCTGATGACGACTTGGCGTCTTGATTGATAATTGAGGTGGATGCGGCCGAAGCCGTATAGTTAGGCGGCAAGTCTGTGCCGCTTTGTTCCGCTTGCAGCTGTCGACTAGTTTCAGCCATTTTACTGTCGCCATCTGAGTTAGCTTGGTTTGCGGCATCTTGCTCTGCATCGGCTTGCGCCTGCTCTGCGCTTACCACAAGGTCTAGCGTTGCTTCAGCGGGTGCGGGGGCTGTTTCAGCCTCAGTTTCCGGTGCATTGCTAACAACTTTAGTTGCGCTTAAGTCTTCGGCAACTTGTTTGGCATTATCTAGCTGCTTGAGTAGCTCTAACGGGCTAGCTGGCTCCGCAGCTCCCTTGGCAGCGGATTCTGTCACCAGGATCTGCTTATCCTTAGCTAAACCAAGCGCCTTCACCGAGCTAGGCAAGACTTTTAAGTCTTTAACTAAATTAGCAAAATCGTCGCTCTTTCCAACAGGTTTAAGCGATGCGCTATGCAAAGAACCTAATTGTGAGCCATTAGCTGAGTCAGTTAACAGGAATTCCATCTATGCCTATCCTTTAAGATAATTTGCTTCACGAGCAGGGTTAATACGGCAAATCATAATCAATAATGAAACAAAGCATATTTTATGCCGACTTAGCTAGCTTGACCTCTTAAGTGCGCATATAAAGCATATTCATCTAATAGCTTTTGTTCTTCGCGCATTTGTTTTTGCTGCTGTTGCTTGAGCTGTTTGTCTATCAACAGCTCCATAGCTTTTCTTTTAGATTGAAGTTCTAGCCATTGTTGGCGTTTCACCAACACATTTTTTTTCAGTTGTTCAATGGATTTACTTTGTTGAACGCTGGCTTGCTCTAACTTTTGAATAAAAATCTGATATTGGTGAAAGCTATCTGCGTAAAAACCGTCAACACCTTTGGCTAAGGCCTGTTCTAAATAGGAGCGGCGATAATCTTCGAGATGGGCCAGCTGGGCTTCAAATTCGCTGAGCTGTTGTTGAGCCTCGGCCATTTGCTTGGCCGCATCTTGCTCTTGCTCTTGCAAGCGCTCCACCATTAAATATAAGGCACGTCTGGCCATGTCCCGCTCCTAATTACAGCCCGAATATTCGCTTAGTTGATAGGACTCTGAGCGTTGATGTTGGCCATTTGCATGGTACGTTCCATCCGCGTCAGACTTTCGTCATAAGCGACCACTTCTTTCATTCCTTGCTGCAAGAACTGATCCATGTGTGGCTTCATGGCGATGGCTAAATCAATCCGTTTATCGGCACCACGTTGATAAGCGCCAATGGATATAAGATCTTGATTCTGCTGATAAGAAGCATTGAGAGCTTTCAACTGTCGCGCCAATTGCTGGTGCCCTTCGCTAGTTACGGCCGGCATTACCCGACTAATCGATTTTTCTATGTCTACTGCAGGATAGTGGCCTGAATCGGCGAGCTGACGCGATAATACGATATGACCATCCAAAATAGCCCGAGCGGCATCAGCGATCGGATCCTGCAAATCATCACCTTCGGTGAGAACAGTGAAAAATGCAGTGATCGAACCTTGATCTTCCCCGCCATTGCCCGCGCGCTCAACCAGCCGGGGTAACTTAGCAAATACCGAAGGCGGATACCCTTTGGTAGCAGGAGGCTCGCCAATGGCTAAGGCAATCTCACGCTGAGCCTGCGCGTAACGAGTCAGCGAGTCCATTAACAGCAATACATTCAAGCCCTGATCGCGAAAATATTCGGCAATCGTTAAGGTGGTATCACAGCCTTTTAAGCGCATCAATGGCGACGCATCAGCAGGAGCGGCAATGACCACCGCTCGCTGACGCCCTTCTTCGCCAAGGATTTCATCAATGAACTCTTTAACTTCTCGTCCCCGTTCACCAATCAACCCTACCACCACTACATCGGCAGTAGTTCCTCGGGTCATCATGCCCATTAAGACACTTTTACCGACCCCTGAACCAGCAAACAAGCCCATCCGTTGACCTTGTCCCACGGTTAACACCGCGTTAATCGAACGAACCCCTACATCTAAGGGTTGTTTAATGGGTTTACGAGCCATCGGGTTTAAACGTTCAGAATTTAACTTGGTGGTTTGCTTGCAGTAAATTTCTCCCAAGCCATCCAGTGGCTTGCCGACACCGTCAATCACCCGCCCCAGCAGTTCCATGCCAACCGGAATACCATGACTTTCGTGCATAGGAATAACTCGTGCGCCAGGAAGCACTCCAGTTAATTGTTCACTGGGCATAAGAAACAATTTATCACCAGAAAAACCCACCACTTCGGCTTCTAGATAAGCGTCTAGGGTTTCCACCATACATAACGAGCCCACTGGCGCTCGGCAACCAACCGCCTCTAAGGTTAAACCAACTACCCGTGTCAATTTTCCAGCTACCGTAGGCTTATGACGTAGATGCTCGGTCTGGTAATGTTTAAGTCGTTGGCTCAGCGTCATCGTCTTGCCCATTTTGGCGAATAAAAGACTGTAAGCTCTGTTTAATTACTTCGCTCATATCAACCGATACCGATGAAAGCTCGTTTTCAATTAAACAGTCGCCCGGTGTTAAGCTGCCATCGGCTAACAGCTGCCATTGTTTTTTCTGTTGGGTTTCTGGTGGAAAGACACTCTGTACTATCGCCATGTCATCGGGATGTAGGTGGATCCGAATATGTTGGTTCTGCAAGGGCAAAGCCGCTACCGCTTGTTTCACCGTATTAACAATGACCTTAGGGTTGGTGACTAATTCAACTTGAACAATTTCGGCGGCTAATTTCATGGCCAGCTCAACCACTTGTTGCTCAACTTCTTGATCCAACTGCTGACAAGGCTGGTGTAATTGGCCAATTAAGCCTGCCCAGCGCCCCGCTAACTCGTCAATCTGTTGTTGGCCTTCACTTAAGCCTTGCGCCAAGCCTTCTTGGAGACCTTGCTGCTTACCTTGCTCTACACCTTCTTCGAATCCCTTAGCCAAACCTTCCTGATGCCCAGCCTCAATACCTTCGGCCTTGCCTTCGTCATAAGCCGACTGACGAAGCGCCTCAAGCTCTTCAATGGTCATCGGCTCAAATTCGATTTCTGGCTCTTGTTCCTCCGGCGCCTCGTAGAACCAAGCTGGCTTCATGTTGTAAGCATTACTGGCAGGTTGCTGCTGTTTATCCTGAGGCTCAGTAAAATCAGGCAAGGGCCAACTAATATCTTGCGGCTCTTGTTGGTTTTGATTACCCATTGCAGCGTCTGTTGAAGATGACGGCGGCTGCGCGTCGGCCAAAATATCGTCAATATCACTTTGCTCTTGAGCTTGCGATGCCGCAGCTTGCGCAGGTTCAGCAGAATCACTAGGCGTAGATTGATTTTGCTCTAATAGTGCCGCAATATCGTCTTCGTCCATCAAGTCATTATCGGCGTTGTCAGCCGCTTTCGCGGCTTTTTG
>NZ_JBNKPP010000233.1:0-2928 GCF_050295395.1 Agarivorans sp. | reverse complement strand
CACACGCTTCTTCAGCTTTGCTGAGGCGGTATTTGGTGTATTTTACATGGCCATCTTAGTCGCCAGCTTAGTGGGTGCACGGATGTCGGAGCGCGATAGCTAGGCTTAAGCCAAGCATAAGCCCATAAAAAAGGCGACCCTAAGGTCGCCTAAAGAAACGTTAACGGAGTTTAAGCAATACCATATTGCTCGCGGTAAGCACTCACCGCGGCCAAGACCTGTTGATTGTTGCCTTGCTCTTCTAAGTAAGTAATTAAATCAGCTAACTTAATGATGGAAATCACCGTAGCTTTATAATCTCGCTCCACTTCCTGAATCGCCGACAACTCGCCTTTGCCTTTTTCTTGGCGATCTAAGGCAATTAACACCCCGGCTAATTGCGCCTGATGCGCTTCAATAATGTCCATCGACTCACGAATCGCCGTACCGGCAGTAATCACATCGTCTACCAACATTACTCGGCCAGCTAGCTCAGAGCCCACCAAGTTACCGCCTTCGCCGTGATCTTTCGCTTCTTTACGGTTAAAGCAGTAGGGTACATCTTTGCCATAATGCTCATCCAAAGCCACTACAGTGGTAGTAGCAATCGGGATCCCTTTATAAGCAGGGCCAAACACTAAGTCGTAAGCGATACCCGCATCTTCCAAAGCTGCGGCGTAAAATTTACCCAAGCGATTTAAATCACGCCCCGTATTAAACAAACCCGCATTAAAAAAATAAGGGCTAGTTCGGCCAGACTTTAGGGTAAATTCGCCAAACTTTAATACCCCTTTGGCTAAAGCAAACTCAATAAATTCTCTTTGATAGGCTTTCATCTTATTCTCACTCACTACGCTAAGGCTTCACGCTGGGCGGCGTTAATTTGGCTAATGCCATCTTTGGCAAAAGCTAGCATGGCTAATAATTCTTGGTGGCTGAATGGCGCACCTTCGGCTGTACCTTGCACCTCAATCATGTTGCCATCTTCACACATCACCACATTCATATCGGTTTCAGCTACGCTGTCTTCGGTGTACTCAAGGTCACATACCACCGTACCGTCAACCACACCCACCGATACCGCCGCAATCAACTGCTTAAGTGGGCTTACCTTCAGTTTCTTCTGTTCTATCATCCACCAAATGGCATCTTGCAAGGCCACACAAGCGCCACTAATGGCCGCGGTGCGAGTGCCGCCGTCAGCCTGAATCACATCACAATCCACCACAATGGTGTATTCACCTAAGGCTTCTAAGTCTACTGCGGCACGTAACGAGCGGCCAATCAGGCGCTGAATTTCTTGAGTACGACCACTTTGCTTACCGCGCGCCGCTTCACGCCCCATACGGCTATGGGTTGAACGAGGCAGCATACCGTATTCCGCAGTAATCCAACCTTGCCCTTTGCCTTTTAAAAAACGTGGCACGCCATCTTCTACCGACGCATTACACAACACTTTGGTATTACCAAATTCAATCAATACCGAGCCTTCGGCGTGGGCCGTATAGTGGCGAGTGATAGTAATTGGACGCATTTGGTGCTCGGATCTTCCGTTCGGACGCATGGTAATAACCCTGTAGTTTAAAATTCGCGGCTATTATATAGGCTTTTAACGCACTTGGTCACGCCCCTGCCTGACTAAGCCAACAATAGTCGTTATAATCGAACAAATTTATTAAGGGCATTCAACTATGATCCACAGTATGACAGGCTACGCACGCCACCAAATCAAAGCCGATTGGGGCAGTGCCACATGGGAAATTCGCAGCGTAAACCAACGTTATTTAGAAACCTACTGGCGCATGCCAGAACAGTTTCGCGCCCTAGAGCCAGTACTGCGGGAGAAGATCCGCAAAGCCCTACAACGCGGTAAAGTAGAATGCAGCCTACGTTTTGAGGCAGACCAAGCCAAGCGTGGCGAGCTACAACTCAATCAAAGCCTAGCCGAACAACTAATTAAAAACGCCGAATGGGTACAGCAGCAAGCTGGCGGACAAATCAACCCAGTAGACATTCTGCGTTGGCCGGGTGTAATGGAAACCCCAGAGCAAGACGCCGATGCGCTGAGCAAAGAACTGCTAGCAGCCTGGCAAGACGCCCTCACTGCGTTCATCGACAGCCGCGCCAGCGAAGGGGCCAACACCGCCACCATGATTACCAGCCGTTTAGATAAAATTACCGAACAAGTGGCCTTTGTGCGCGAACAAATGCCTACGGTAATGGAATGGCAACGCGAGCGCTTAACCAGCCGTTTAGCCGATGTCATCGAAGAACTCGACCCGCAGCGCATCGAGCAAGAAATGATTATGGTAGCGCAAAAAATTGACGTGGCCGAAGAGCTAGACCGCCTCGACTCTCACGTTAGCGAGACGCGTAAAATTCTGAAAAAAGGCGGCGCCTGTGGCCGACGCCTCGACTTCATGATGCAAGAGTTCAACCGCGAAGCCAACACCCTCGCCTCAAAGTCAATTAACGCCGAGATCACTCAAGCCGCAGTAGAGCTTAAGGTATTAATCGAGCAAATGAGAGAGCAGATCCAAAATATTGAGTAAACCCTAAACTCCTCTTCAGCCCTTCTCAGCCCTTAGCAACAAGGGCTGTTTAATTTTATCCATGAGTAAATTCACAATGTCATGTAGTTAACAAAATAACTCTATCTAAACACCGATTAGCCTACAGCTCATTTAGCCTCTTACTGCCACATGAAATGAGGAATCGGAGTATGAAGCCGCCAATTATTGCCCATAGCTCAACTACCTTAGAGCGATTCACGTCATCCAGAATACCTTCGCTGTAAACCTCGACTATTTCATTAGCCTTTCTTATTCTAAACCGCTTGGCTTATGCCAGTTTAAGTACATGGCTTCGATCGGGAAATGCCTTACTGTTTGCTAGCTTTATAGTCATATTATGTAAAAATGTGGTATCGTAACCGCGACTTCTTTTCAT
>NZ_JBNKPP010000232.1:0-2237 GCF_050295395.1 Agarivorans sp. | reverse complement strand
ACCCCGGCTGGCTATTGGCCCATACCGATAAACGCCTCGCTCCCGCCATAGCACAGATCCACGGCGACCCCGCAGCCCCGCTCAATATAGAGCAGCTCGCCAAACTGGTGGGCATGTCACGCACCAGCTTTATTGACTACTTCAAAAAAATCTTAGGCCAACCACCCAAGCAATACATTCAACATTGGCGTTTATCGCTGGCTAGAGAATTACTACGCCATAGCCAGCGCCAAGTGATAGCAGTAGCACTTGAGGTGGGTTACCAATCAGAAGCGGCCTTTAGCCGCGCCTACAAAGCCAAATTTGGCGAGCCTCCATCGCAAAGCAGGCAGGCTTAAACACCGGCCGTTTGCCAATGCCCAGTAGCTATTGCCTTTGCCACATACTCGGCAAAGCGTCGCGGCTTGGCTGAAGTGGCTTGCTCTATGCCATCACATAAGTGCGCATTGCGCCCATCAAACACCGCGGTAAAGAGCTCTTTCAGCAAATCTTGTAAGTCCTGCGGCACAGCTTGCTGCTGTAATAGCTCAAGATAAGCCTCGATGCTCACCTGGCGATAGCGGATCGGCTTGGCTAACTGGCGGCTAATTTCATTCACACAATCAGCAAAACTCAGCAGCTCGCTGCCCGTCACCTCAAACAAACGATTGCGTTTGGTTTTATCTAACAAACAGCGCAGCGCCACCTCGGCAATATCATCAGCGTCAACAAAGGGCTCAAGCACCTCGCCTGCTGGCAACACCAATTCGCCACTGACTATGCCCTCGGCCATAAAGCTTTCACTAAAATTTTGGGCAAACCAGGCCGCGCGAACCACATTCCAGTCTAAACCGCTATTAATCAGCAAATTTTCTGCTCGCTCGGCGCCAGGTTCTCCACGCCCAGACAGCAATACCAAATGCTCTAGCCCCTGCGCCTTTGCCACCTCAATAAAGGCGGCGATGTCGTCAGCAGCTTGCTCTATGGCTAAATCGGGTTGATAACTAATATACGCCGCGGTGGCGCCTTTTAGCGCCCTAGCCCAAGTATCCCGCTGCTGCCAGTCAAAGGCAGGCTCGGAAGTTCGTGACACCGCACGAACAGCTGCGCCCTGTTGCTGAAGACGCTGATAAATGCGGGCTCCGGTTTTTGCGGTTTTACCAATAACGACGAAATGAGATGAATGTGTCATGTTGTGCTCCTAGTGAATGTTCGAAGCACCATGATGCCCTGATCACTCAGGCAGCGAATGACTACAAATTCAGCATTATTTGCCAAACGTACAAATTACCCAAACCAGCCAACCAACCAAAGCTTGCTAGTGAAAGAGCTGTTTTTCTTGAAAGCTATTTATATGCTGTGCCACAACGCTTTGCAGGGGATGTCATTGGCTGTCACGGCGAGCTTCGCAGCGGTCTTAAGTTACCGCTGATTTTAAGACACATTGGCATGGGCCATCGGCAAGCTTTCACTAGCTTTGTGGCTAACACCAAAGAGCTGAAGTCACATCCAACTACAGCCGCAATTAGGCTTGGCTGCTAAGCTTAATTCACCAGTCATAACAAATTTGGCCAGTAACATGCGAACAGAACACGACAGTATGGGTGAGGTGCAGGTAGCAGACGATGTGTATTACCAAGCGCAAACCCAGCGCGCCTGTAACAACTTTCAGTTTTCCGAGCGCCGTTTCCCAAGCCAAGCAATCCACGCTGTGCTCGATATTAAACAGGCTGCTGCGCAAGCCAACGGCGAGCTAGGTTTAATCGAAGCGGATATCAGCGAAGCGATTCAGCAGGCCGCTAAAGCCAGTAAAAACCTAGATTTTGCCAAACATTTTCCAATAGATCTGTTTCAAACCGGCTCTGGCACCAGCTCTAATATGAATGTAAATGAAGTAGTGGCAAGCCAAGCCAGCGAACTATTGGCCGATAAAGTACACCCTAACGACCATGTAAACCGCTGCCAAAGCAGTAATGATGTAATACCCGCAAGTATCCAAATTAGCAGCCTACGGCAACTAGAAGGTTCTCTCTATCCAGCAATGGACGTTCTCAGTTCGCGTCTTAAACAACTGGCCAAGCAGCACACCAATACCCTTAAAACAGGCCGCACTCATTTAATGGATGCCATGCCGATAACGCTTGGCCAAGAGCTAAGGGTTTGGCAACAGCAACTAAGCCTTGCCCAAGCACAGCTAAAACTCAGCGCTCAAAACCTTTATGCCTTACCCTTGGGCGGCACTGCGGTGGGTAGCGGAG
>NZ_JBNKPP010000231.1:0-10001 GCF_050295395.1 Agarivorans sp. | reverse complement strand
GGTAGACCCGAGTTTCATCTAGCGCTTGGCCAGCTATTATTACCTCTGTCACTTTTCCTTTGCTAAGCCTAAAGCTGATACCTGAGAATTGTGCATAAGCGCCAGTATCAACCGGCATGTGAGCGACCACATTCAGGTAGTCAAGCAGCTCTCCCCCGCTCATGTCCACATAGGTAAGGGTATTGGAGAAGGGTTGCACCGTGAGTACGTCTTTGTAGCTGATATCCCCTTCCTCAATTGAGGCTCGAATTCCACCGGAATTCAGCACCGCAAAATCGGCGTTAACCCGTTCGCGGTGAGCGCTGGCAATTAAACGCCCTAGATTAGTTTGGCCAAAACGCACCGCCTCCCTATCTCCTACTAAGCGACCTTGGAGTTGCGCTATTTTCACTGCTAGCTGCTTCTGGCCACGCTGTTGATAAGGCGATAACAGCGCTAATACTTCGGGATCTTCAGCGATTTCGGCTTGCACCAAGACCCGTTTCGACTGCCCATCTAGCTGCACTTTTTTCTTCAAATTTACTGGGATCAACTGATAACGTAGCAAGCTTAACTCACCATTTTTATAGCGATAATCGGCTCGCCCCAAGTATTTTCCCCATTCGTAGGCTTGAACAATCCAAGTGCCATTTTGTTGATCGGGTTTACATTCATCACCCGGTTTAAACCCTTGTTGGTACTGATTAACTTCGCCCATACACACCGGCTCTTGCGAGTGCCCGCCCACAATCAAATCTAAGTCACCGTAGTTTAAGGCGCGCGCTAGGCTAACATCACCGGGCGCATTAACTCCGTGTTTAGCATCGGCGTAGTGCCCCATGTGTGTCACGGCAAAGATCAAATCGGGTGAGACTTGTTGTTTTAGCTCTGCTATTACTTGTTTGGCCTCTTGACGAACATCGCGAAATTCAATGTCGGCCACCGTATCGGGGTGAACTAACTTATAGGTATCTTCGGTTGTAAAACCAATCACCGCGACGCTAAGGCCTTGTAAATCAAATAACTGGTAAGGCTGGAACATGCGCTTACCGGTCGACTTACGATAAATATTGGCAGAGAGGAAAGGGAAATCGACCCAACTTTGCTGCTTAGCCAATACCTCTAGGCTGTTATCAAATTCATGGTTACCAATCGCCATGGCATCGTAACCCAGCAAAGCCATCCCCTTAAAATCGGGTTCGGCATCCAGTAAATCGGACTCTGGAACACCGGTATTAATATCACCACCAGAAAGCAGTAATACACTCCCCCCTGCAGCACTCACTTCGGCGCGAATACGCTCGATTAGGGTTTTACGTGCAGCTAAACCATACTCACCATATTGATTTTGCCAGAAACGACCGTGATGGTCGTTGCTATGCAATACCGTGATTTGATAGCTTCGCTCGACCTGTAAATGTGGCTGAGGGCTATAACTACAAGCAACCACGCTGATTACAAGCAGTAGTGAAACCAAGTTTCTTACGCTAAAAACTCGCATTATTCTTCCTTAAATAAACACGCCAGCCTCTAAGCATAGTTGGCAAATAAGCAGCTTACAGAACTCAGCTAAACTTGGACTAGATCAAAAACACGCAAATGATAATGATTTACATTTAGGTTAAATTATTATTCGAGTTAACTATGTCTATGATTAATTCCTCGCAACCACAGCCATTACCTACCAGCTTAACTGGCGAGGCTAGCCCTTCGCCCTTACAATTTGCCTTTGCTAAAAAAACTGGGGCTCATGCTCACCGTGGCGAACGAGCTAGCCTAAGCGGGCAAGCAGCGCTAAGTACCTTAAACCAACAGCTACAACAAAGCCAAGCCAGCCACAGACCCAGAGCCATCTATATTCATATACCCTTCTGTCGAGTGCGTTGCAGCTTCTGTAACTTTTTTCAGTACGCCAGTAAACCGCAAATGATGGATGAATACTTTCAGGGTTTAGAAAAAGAGTTATTAGCCAAAGCGGCCTATCAATGGACTCAAGCAAAACCCTTTGACGCGGTATATGTTGGCGGTGGAACCCCCACCGATTTAAGCGCCCAGCAACTATTTAAGTTAGGCCAATTAATCACTCACTACTTTCCACTAACCTCCAATTGCGAAATCACCCTTGAAGGTCGGCTAAACCGTTTTAGCGATGAGAAGTTCGAGGCGGCCTTAGCCGGTGGATTTAGCCGTTTCTCTTTTGGAGTACAAAGTTTTAATAGCGAAGTACGGCGCGCCGCGAAACGGCTCGATGAGCGAGACTATATACTAGAGCGCCTGCAGCAATTAACCGCCAGCAATAAAGCTACCATTGCCATCGATCTGATTTACGGCCTGCCCCACCAAACACCCGAAAACTGGCAACAAGATCTGCAAGACGTGATTAGCAGCGATGTCGATGGCGTCGACTTATATCAATTACTCACCTTTGGTGGTAGCGCTCTGCAACGTAACATCAATGCGGGTCGCCCCGTCCAGCCTTTGTCCACCAGTGAAAAAGCCCTTATGTACCAACAAGGCCATCAGTTTTTTCAACAACAGGGGCTACGCCAGCTGAGCTACTGCCACTGGGCAAACGGGCCAAAAGAACAGAGCCGCTATAACAGCCTAGCCAAGCAAGGCGCCGAAATTTTGCCCATAGGAGCTGGCGCAGGCGGCAACATCAATGGCTATGGCTTAATGCAACATCGTGACATTGGCCAATGGCAAGCTGAAAATGATAGCCCGTGGCGTTTCCAGCACCTAAGCCTACCTGCTGACAATGCAGAACTAAATGCGGTTATTACTAGCAGCTGCGATAAGGGAGTGATAGAACCAGCAGCACTGGGTCAACAGCTTTTTGAACATTGCCAACCGCTATTTAAGGCATGGCAAAATAATGGCTTGGTGCAGCTTTATCAAGATAAGGTGAAACTGAGTTTGGCGGGACAATTTTGGTCGGTCAACATGGCGAATGCCCTGAATCGCTACTTACAACTCTATCCCAGCCATTAAGGCATAAATAGAGGCTTGAGCTTAAGTTACCAGCAAAGTCATAAAACGAAAAAAGCCACGTTAAACGTGGCTTTCTAAAATGGCGGAGGAGGAGAGATTTGAACTCTCGAGGCGCTATTAACGCCTGCCGGTTTTCAAGACCGGTGCATTCGACCACTCTGCCACCCCTCCGCAGGGGTGCTGCTGCGATTAAAAAAACCATGCATTGCATGGCTAATTAATGGCGGAGGAGGAGAGATTTGAACTCTCGAGGCGCTATTAACGCCTGCCGGTTTTCAAGACCGGTGCATTCGACCACTCTGCCACCCCTCCGCAGCGGTGTGAATATTACGTTTTAGATTTTCGAATGTAAAGAGTGATTACGTTTAACCGCTCGCAATTCAGCCAATTAAACGCAAGTTTTTTGCTTGCGCTTAAATATTAACGTCTGGCTTGCTCAATTTTGTTCAAACAATCGTCAAGCAGCTAAGCGCAAACGCCGCAGCTTAAGCTGCTATTCACCTAAAAACACGTAACGCACACCGACCTGAGAGCGAATTTCATCCATGATTTGCATGGTGGTTAAACTCTCTTGCCAACTCATAATGTCGCTCTGCAATTTGCCAGCTCGCACACACTGCATCACTTCTTCAATTTGATACTCAAAACCACTGGCTCGGAAAGGAGATTCAAAAACCTCGGCAGGCTGACCTTCAAGCTTTAAACACGCTTGGCTAGCCACCCAAAACATTCCCGGTATACGAATAAAGCCTTTGCTGCCATAAATGGTAAAGCTATTTTCGGTGTTACTCATGAAGTTACAGGTAAACTGGCTGGCCGCCTCGCCATAACTCATAGTAACCGAGCAGCGCTCATCTACTCCGGTTTCGCCCACTACACCTTCAGCAAGGATTTTAACTGGACGCTGCTGCATCACATATTGCGACATCGATACGTTGTATACCCCCATGTCAAGCAATACCCCACCAGCCAACTCGGGGTTCAACAAACGGTCGTCATTATTACGCGGAACATTAACGCCAAAGGTTGAGCTTAACAGCTTAATCTCACCAATTTTTTGTTGCTCTAGCCATTCGCGAACTTGGCGCCATGCAGGCTGAAAGCGACTCCACAAGGCTTCCATCAAGAACACCTTATTTTGTTCAGCCAGAGCAATTAACTCTTGGGTTTGAGCTGCATTAACTGTGAGCGGTTTTTCACACAACACCGACTTACCAGCCGCTAAACACATTTTGACACAGTCGTAATGAAAACGATGAGGATTGGCGATATACACGGCATCAACGGCCGGATCGTTCACCAATTGCTGGTAGTCATCCAAAGCATGTTCACCGGAAAACTCCTCGGCAAAGGCTTGCGCCCGAGCCAAATTAGAACTGGCCACGGCATACAAGTGGGCATCGGGGATCACGGCTAGCGCTTCAGCAAAATTTCGCGCAATACGTCCAGGAGCAATCAGCCCCCAATTAAACTTAGCGTTTGTCATAGTGCTTTCTCTAAGAGATATAAGTGCATTTATAGTACCCCGTTTCACTCGGCTTGTTAGCCTTCAAAAGGTTTGAATTTAATAGCAAAAATTAAACTGTGAGCGATATCGATAAAGCGGCATTAAAGATGATAACTTTCATCAAGCCAAACTAAAAAAACATAAATTAAGCAATACTAAGATTAGTGCTGCGCTGCCAATAAATTATAAAACCAAGCAAGATCACTAAGGCAGCCAACTGCCACAACCAAGTAAAGGGATATAATAAGGCCATCGCCAACGCCCCCATCGCCGCACGCTCCCATAATGCTAATCGACGTTTCTGCCACCCTTGCATTAACAAAGTAAAAGCATATAAACCGGGCACGGCAAACACCGACACAGTTAAGGCCTGCAACCAGTCACCTTTGACTAAAGGGGTATAGGCGAAGAGCAAAGGAATAATGTACAAGCCCTTGGCTACCTTCCAAGAGGTAAAACCGGTCGCCATAGGTGGCGACTTAGCAATCGCGGCAGCGGTAAAGGTGCATAAACACACTGGCGGCGTCACATTGCTGTCTTGGGATAACCAAAAAATAATCAAATGCGACGCTAACAATAACATCGCAATTTGGGACTCATCCAGCAACATCGGCCTCAACAGGCCCAACATTTCGTCGGGCGCATTACTCAGTAAACTTTGTGCCTGCGCAAGACTCATCGCCCCTTGCTCTGGTGAAACCCCAAGTAGCATTAACACCGCATTTACCTCGTCACTTAAGCCTCCAGCAGATAACACTTGAACAAACTCGGCATTGGCTAACAATTGCAATAAGGCTGGAGCCGATAAAGTGGCCAATACGATGTATGAAGCGGTAACCGGCAACCCCATGCCCAATACCAATGACGCCATCGCCACCAGTAATAACGCAAACAATAAGTTGCCACCCGACCACTCGGTAATCATTAATGAGAAGGTATTACCAATACCGGCGGTGGCGATAACGTTAACAATTAAGCCCACCGAACACAGCAAAATAGCTGTGACCACCATATTTTTTGCGCCTAAGGCAAAGGCGTCGCCAATGGCGGAAAACCCCATTTTATTAGGCGTAAACCAAGAGCTAACAATCACCGCCAGTATCGCAATAACCGCCGCATAGGTAGGTGTGTAGCCCACCACCAGCAATACAATCAATAATGAAACCGGAATAATAAAACTCAAACCCTCACGCAACATCATCGGTAGCAGCGCAGGCCCCTTCTCCATGGTGCGAGTCAGTCCTAACTTATAAGACTCGGTGCGAACGTAAAATACCAAGGAAGCAAAATATAAAATGGCGGGCAGAATGCTCACCATCACAATGGTGCTATAAGGAATTTGGGTATAACTGGCCATAACAAACGCACCCGCCCCCATAATCGGCGGAACAATTTGTCCACCAGTAGAAGCAGAGGCCTCTACCGCGGCGCTAAAACGTGGGCTAAAACCGGCGTTTTTCATTAAGGGAATGGTGACCACCCCCGTTGATGCCGTGTTGGCCACCGCGCTCCCCGAAATCGTTCCGGTAAGGCCCGAGGCAATAATCGCCACAATGCCTGGCCCCCCTACCATTTTACTGGCAATGCCTTTGGATAAATGAATCACAAAGTCACCAGCGCCCGAGCGCAATAAAAAGGCCCCAAACAGAATAAACATGAAGACAAAACTGGCGGAGATACGTGCGATATTGCCAAAAATGGCGTCATCACCAAACAAGCTGCGAAATAGCAGGGTTTCAGCACTGAGTCCTTTAAATTGAAATACCCCGGGTATCAGATTACCCCACCAAGCAAGATAAGAAATGGCCACCACAATCAGGATCGGAATAACCCAACCGGTGGTGCGTCGAGTCATGTCGATGGCACCCAACACCACAATGCTGCCGCATATCCAGTCAAGGGTAACTAAACGTAACCCGCGGGCGTAAATCATATCTTCAGCAAACAATAAATACAGCGCCGAGCCGGCAATCGCAATCACCCAAGCCTTATCCACCCAGCCTAATATCCCTTGGCTAAATAGCGGCTTAATTAGACCACACAATAAAACAAAGCCAGCAAAGTGAATGATGTTTTGTTGCAACACCGCAATGTCGGCAAAGATATTGAAATAAACATGAATCAGGCTAATTAACACACCTAGTCCATAGATTAAGGGCACGGCGCGAGTCTCTTCAATCTCCTGACGAATACTGTCAGGTACGGCATTCCATTGCATAGTAAAACCCAAACAGAGCTAATGAGAACCTAGGCCCAACGGGCCTAGGATAAGACTTATTTCGCGATTAATCGCTCAGGGATGTCAAGACCAGCTTCGCGGTAATAACGCACAGCGCCGGGATGTAGCGGCGCAGGTAAACCTGCCAGAGCCTTATTTAAGGCCATTGCTGAGGTTGCTTTATGAATAGCTTGTAAAAAGCCTAAGTTTTCATAAATAGTTTTAGTCAGTAAATACACAAATTCTTCATCAACATCGGCATGCACCGCTAAGAAGTTCGGTTGGGCAATTGTGTTCCAATCTTGGTCTAAGTTAGGATAAGTTCCGCCGGGAATGACATAACGAGTCCACAAATCTAAGCCGCCATTTACCTGCTCAATTTGCTGGTCAGTTACATCAAGAGGGCTAATGTCATCGGCGGCAGCGGCAAATAATTTGGTTACCGCTCCAGTGGGCGCCCCAGCGGGAGTGTTAATCGCCTCTACCTGACCGTTTTGCAAGGCTTCGGCTGAAGGACCATAACCGGCCGAAAATAATGACATCTGCTTGTCGATATCTAAGCCGAGGTTACCTAAAAGAAAACGGTTAGAACCAATGGTGCCAGAGTTTTTCTTACCAAAGGCGACCTTTTCCCCTGTCAACGCTAATAAGTCACTCAAATCGCCTTTTTTCGCATGTTCTTTCTTCACCACAAACTGTTCGACGTTTTGCCATAACATAGTGATAGAGCGTAAATGAGTCTGCTTACCTTCTTTCTCTAGCGGCCCGGTACCATTAGCAGCATAAGAGCCATACAAACCCTGCAAAATCGCAAACTGGGCTTCTTTATCTCTAAGCAGTTTAATATTTTCGGCAGAACCGGCTGAGTTAATCGCCGATACGCTCACTTGATGCTGGGGTTGGATCTTCACCTTGGTTAAGGTGGCCAAGGCCACCCCTACGGGATAGTAAGTACCGCCGGTACTGGCGGTGGCTAATAAATAATTGCTAGGGTTCTCAGCTTGAGTAGAAAAAGACAATACACCTACAATTAACGCGACCTTTCTCAGCCAATGACGCATAGTTTTACTCTCCTTAGTAAACAGTCAGAACAGCCAGACACTAATCATGTTAGCGTTCCGGCAAAATGGTCTTTCGACTGATCCTAGTCAGACAACCCAACATTAACAAGTTATTAACAAGCGAACTGCGACTAAAGTTGAACCAGCAAACTACTCACCAAATTACTTCAGATCGAGGGTTTAATAAGCAGGAGAAATGCGAACCGCCGTTAAAGCTTGGCTAAATATATCCACTTGAGCAGGCTCACTAAACAAATTAGCCCCCAAGGACTTCAGCAACATGACTCCCCTCCAGTTTCGGCTACCGCTTAGACTAAGCTCACGCTTTAAACATCAAGGCGGCTAGCAGTTCTGCTTAAGTGCAAGTACACTGCTTTTGTTAATCATATTAGAGTAGTCTGCTTTGCGTTCTCAGCCACTTTTTTACAGCGTCTTACTTTGTTTGTGCAGTGTGACGGCAACCGCCAGCAACTGGCCGGAAACGAAACTCATTGGCCAAGACAAGCGCTCTGTTAAACAGGTGATTCAAACCTATCACAACGACAGTTTAAAGCGGCTGCTTCCTTTGTTTGTGGCGGCCAAAGTCGATTACCCGCCCAAGCAAATAACCCTGTTGGCCAGCAAACGCTCCCGCAGGCTTGAGCTATGGGCTGATAGTGGCGAAGGTTATAAATACATTCATACTTATTGGATCCGCCATGCCAGCGGCAAGGCCGGCCCCAAATTACGCGAAGGCGACCATCAAGTACCGGAAGGGATTTACCAAATTGAAGCCCTTAATCCCAACAGCCGCTTTCATCTCTCAATGAAACTGAACTATCCCAATGACTTCGATTTAGCCATGGCCAAAAACGAACAACGCACCCAGCCAGGCTCTAATATATTTATTCACGGTAAAGCTTCATCGGTAGGCTGCCTGGCCATTGGTGATAAAAACATTGAAGACTTATTTGTATTAGTGGAACGGATCGGCCCCGGTAACAGTAAGGTAGTCATCGCTCCCCACGACCCTCGCTTATTACCGTTATTTCCGGTGCCTTCACACTTACCGGAATGGACAGCCCAACTTTATCGACAAATTCAACAACAATTTGAACAATTTAAGCAATGAGTTAGGCTAAGAGTAAGTAGTAATCTGGATATAGGAGAAGCGCTCAATGCCGATTGTGCACATACGTTCGTTAGCCCTTCCTAACACCGTTAATATGCCAAAGCTAATAGAACAGCTGGCCATCGCCTTTGCCAAGCAGGCTAACATTCAGCTAGAGCATATCAGTATTGACTGGAGCTTCACCCCGGCCGGACACTACTTTGTTAATAAGAAAATTTATCAGCAACAGGAAGTTCATCAGCCGCCCATTATGGTGGAACTGCTGATCCCCGATACTCATAATGAAAAGCGCCAACAACAACTGTTAACGGTATTGGCTGAGGTGATCCACCAGCATAGCCACATCGCTATGGATAATATTTTTATTTCTCTACGCATCGCCAAGTCGGGAAGTATATTCGACAATGGCAAAGTGGTTGTTTGGCCGCAAAAGGGCTAGCTCAAGCTAGCGTTGCCGCGAGGAAGGCAAATAGTAAAACCTAGTCCCTGCGGCTTCACCTGAAAACATTCGACGCTACCTAGCAGGTGTTGATTAACCAAATTGTAAACTTGGTTTAAGCCTAAACCCACATTGCCTGAGCTTCGCCCAGTGGTATAAAAGGGGTTGAATATCATGCCAATATGCTCGTCTGCGACTCCACTGCCATTGTCCTGATAACGGAGCAGCACTTGCTCTGGCTGAGCCTCTATCTCCACATGAATATGCGGATACAGGTGTTGATTAAAGCCATGCTGGACCGAGTTTTCCACCAAACAGAATAGCACTAACTCTAACGCCCGCTGGTTAAAGCGTAACGACGGGTTATGCCCACTGACACTCAATTGCACATGCTGTTCACTGTAAGGCTGCAACAGCATTTGAATTTGCGGTTCTATCCACGTTTTTAAGTTAACTTGCTGCACGCGAGTATCTATGTCACTACCAGCCAGCGACTTAAAGCTATTAACCAAAGCTGCCGAACGCTGCAGGCTGCTTTCCAGCAATTGCGCCCCAGCCAAGCCTTGGCTTAACATTTGCTCTAAGTCAGCACGCGCCAAACTCCCCTGCTGCATTTTATCTTCTATTTGCCGGTAATTACCGCTCAATTGTGAGGCTGCTGTAATACCCACACCAAGAGGGGTATTTAGCTCATG